>CAYGNA010000713.1:0-1869 GCA_964351065.1 uncultured Pseudomonadales bacterium | reverse complement strand
CCTGGCGATTGGGCTTGGCGAGAGCCTGGCTATCTGGCTGCCAGCCAGTGACAGTCACACCGAACGTGCCGCCGCGCCGGCAACCGGCGAGAAACTGAAGCAGATTTTTGGTGATCGCCTCTGGCTCGGCGTAGAGGTTTTTCCGGATGGCAGGGACATCAGCATTTATGAGCAGGCTTTTTCCCTGTCGAAACGGCTGGACATTCCCATGACAGCCGCCGGGGATGTCCACATGCATCACCCGGACAGAAAAGCACTGCAGGATCTGCTTTCGGCCATTCGTATGCGCCAGAACGTTCGCGTGGCAGGCAAACTGCTTCACGCCAATCGGGAAAAGCATCTCCGCCCGCTCGCCACACTGGCAAAACTCTATCCCGCCGCGCTGCTCAAGGAAACGCTGAATATTGTCGATCGCTGCAACTTTTCGCTCGACGAACTGCAGTATGAATATCCCCAGGAACTGGTACCCACGGGCATGACGCCATCTGCCTACCTGCGTCAACTGGTCGAGGCTGGTGCAAAAAAACGCTGGCCAGCCGGTGAAACTGCGACAGTCCGTGCCCTCATTGAAAAAGAACTGACGCTGATTGCTGAACTCAACTACGAGTATTTTTTCCTCACCGTGTTTGACATTGTTCACTTTGCCCGCAGCCAGGACATTCTCTGCCAGGGGCGAGGGTCCGCGGCCAACAGCGCGGTCTGTTTCTGCCTCGATATTACCGAGGTTGACCCTGCCCGCATGAACCTGCTGTTCGAGCGGTTTATATCAAAAGAACGCAATGAGCCGCCAGATATTGATGTTGATTTTGAGCACGAACGGCGCGAGGAAGTGATCCAGTACATCTACAAGAAGTATGGCCGACACCGTGCTGCCCTTGCTGCCACCGTGGTTACCTATCGCCCCAAAAGTGCTGTCCGCGACGTGGGCAAAGCGCTGGGTATGGATACACAGTTGGTTGACCAGCTGGCAAAAACGCTGTCCTGGTGGGACAAACGTGATGAACTGCTGGCGCGCTTTACTGAAGCTGGCATCAATCCACGCAGTCCGGTCATCAACCAGTTTATGGTACTGGTAAACCAGATACTGGGGTTCCCCCGTCACCTTTCCCAACATGTTGGCGGGTTTGTTATTTCCAGTGGTCCGCTGTCTCACCTGGTGCCGCTGGAGAATGCTGCCATGGAAAACCGCACTATTATCCAGTGGGACAAGGACGACCTGGAATCCCTGGGTCTGCTGAAGGTTGATGTACTGGCCCTCGGCATGCTCACCGCCATCCGCAAGAGCCTGGATCTGGTAAACAGGTACCGTAACGGTAATCTTTCGCTGGCCACCATACCGCCGGAAGATCCCCTTACCTATCAGATGCTACAAAAAGGCGACAGCGTGGGTGTCTTCCAGGTCGAATCTCGCGCCCAGATGTCCATGCTGCCCAGACTGAAGCCAAAGAATTTTTATGACCTGGTGATTGAGGTCGCTATTGTTCGTCCCGGCCCCATCCAGGGCAATATGGTGCATCCCTATCTGAAACGCCGCAATGGCGAAGAAACGGTTACCTATGCTAACGATGCGGTTAAGTCGGTGCTGGAGCGAACGCTTGGCGTACCCATTTTTCAGGAGCAGGTGATCAAACTGGCTGTGGTAGCTGCTGGTTTTACGCCGGGTGAAGCAGACCAGCTCCGACGTGCCATGGCAGCATGGAAGCGCAAGGGGGGGCTGGACGAATTCCGGCAAAAGCTCATTATTGGCATGCTGGAACGCGGTCACGAACAGGAATTTGCCGAGCGCATTTTTGAGCAGATTTAGTGTTTTGGTGACTATGGCTTCCGCGAGTGTCACTCTGCGAGCTTTGCCCTGCTGGTGTACTTTTC
>CAYGNA010000712.1:0-1875 GCA_964351065.1 uncultured Pseudomonadales bacterium | reverse complement strand
CAGCATGCGCCAGATGTGAAGGTGCAACGCCGAGACTTCCCGGCACTATTATCACAACCGGAATCACAACCGGTACCGCATCGCCCAGGTCAGGCATAAATATCTGCCCGTGAATAGTTACCGGCGCCAGGTCCCCTGGCGCGTTTAGCGCATCATGAAAGTTCACCGGATTGGCGGACTCGATGCTGAACGCCTGACCACTGATACCGTTCGAAAAGGTGATGCGTTGGTCTGCAAAGTTTGCCATGGTGATGTTCCCTGCTGATTTGTGGCTCGCCCGGATTGATCCGCTTTGGATCGTAACACTGCAAGCGAGCGCTTGTCGGCATGCACGTTAACAAGCACAATCTGTTCATGAACAATACGCTACTGATGGAAAGACGTTTTTCGGAAGCTCACCGCGGTCGTGCCGGGCATATCAATATTCAGCACTATGCACAGTTAGCTGCGGAAGCAACGGACAGCGCGCGTCAGGATTTGGCACAAGGTGCGGCTGAGAATCTTGTGTTGAAGGAGGAGCGCTTCCGGTTTGAGGCCGAAATGCACGCCGGCGATCTTGCCTGTGTCAGCGGGCACTTTGATCAAGCCAGCGCAGGTGGCTTGCTCGCGTTTGAGGGTACCGTGACGCGTGGTCACGAAGGCCCTCGATGTTGCCGTTTCATTCGAATCTGGGTAGAGGTCGCGACAGGCGGCGATGCGGTTTCCACATCTGATGACGAGTTGCCAATACCAGGCATCAGCGCCATGTATACAGGTCAATCGTTTGATAGTTTTGATGGTGTGCTGGGCGATCCTGCCGAGGTCTCGAAGGCGCCCCAGGCGCTCTGGCACGTGATGACGGAAGCCTTGTGGCATGTCCAGCACAGCATCGGAACAGACGTTCAATCGCAGCGGGACCGCAGCATCACCGGTGGCGCCAGCCTGTTCCAGTTATTCCACCACAACGCGCTGGTACCAGGGACCCCGGTCACAGTTGTCACAACCCTCATTGGCCACGGCACAAGTTCGCTTCGGTTCGAACACAGGATCAGTGATGCCAACACGAAGAATCCGCTGGTGACAGCCCGATACGTCCTGGCTTACCAGCAAAATGGGGAACGTTTCCCCGTCGTCGAGCTCGTTGACCCGGCACATCTGGGTAGTCGCGCCAGCTAAAGCGTGCCGACCGCAGCCCCTCAGCTAAAGCCGCGTCGTGGCTGTGTTAGAATCGCTGCTTTTTTACCGGGTGCCACGCCATGACAAACCTCTTTACCCCCATGCCAATGACACGCGGTCCGGCCATGAAAAACCGCTTTATGCTGGCGCCGCTCACCAATTCGCAGAGCCACCCTGATGGCTTGCTATCAGATGAAGAATTCCACTGGCTTACCATGCGGGCCAAAGGCGGCTATGGGATGACCATGACCTGCGCGTCCCATGTGCAGGCAGTTGGTCAGGGCTTCCCCGGGCAGTTGGGCTGTTTTGGTGATGAACACCTCGAAGGTCTGACCCGGCTTGCAGCCAAGATCAAGGAATATGATTCGGTTTCAAACCTGCAACTGCATCACGCGGGTATGCGCTCGCCTGCCGCGCTGGTTGGAACTACGCCGGTGTGCCCGTCAGATAACGAGGAGACCGGGGCGCGCGGCCTGTCAAATGTGGAAGTGAAACAGCTGGTTGCCGACTTTGTCACCGCTGCCGTACGCGCGGACAAGGCAGGTTTCGATGGGGTAGAGATTCACGGTGCCCACGGCTATATCGTCTGCCAGTTTCTGAGCGGTGAAATAAACCTGCGTGATGATGAATACGGTGGCTCACTGGAAAACAGGTCTCGCCTGCTTTTTGAAATTATCCACGGGATTCGGCAACAGTGCCGCGCCGATTTCCAGCTTGGTG
>CAYGNA010000711.1:0-1877 GCA_964351065.1 uncultured Pseudomonadales bacterium | reverse complement strand
AACTTCCCAATTTCGAGCTTGCGGACATTGATAACATTGTGCGAGATTCATAAGGTGTTACGCTCATCTTGCGGTCTGATGTCGCCGGCAAGCATGGCTTGGATTCAGGTCAGAGGTTTGCCCGCATCACGCTAGACGTGCACTCCAGTCTGGAGGCGGTCGGCTTGACTGCTGCTGTATCTGGTCGGTTAGCGGCAGAACAAATATCGGCCAATGTTATCGCGGGTTACTATCATGACCATATCTATGTCGCCGAACGTGACGGCAGTCGAGCAATCGACATTCTCCGCGGATAGTTTTAGAAACAAAAGATTATTTTTGACGCCAGTACTTTGGTTATCAGTACTCTGGCTACTAGTGCTCTGGCTACTAGTGCTTTGGTTACCAGTGCTTTGGCTCAATCGTTTATCAGGCAACAGGCTGATATTTCAGCATGGTACGAGAGCCGTCAGCGAGTCCCTTTCTAAACCGTCGGCCCCATACCAGCCAACTCATGCTGTACTTGTTACCAAACAGTTCCAGAATCCTCTCAAGCTCAGCCTTGTCTGTTTCGATGCTGGCTTTTGCCATTAAGACAGGCAGGCGCTTGTACCGGCCATCGGTATTCTGCCATCTGCCAAGATCACCCACCCAGACACGAGTCATCGTCAGGCCCAGTGTCGGCGCTCTGGCGCGCCAACTGTCGGTGCCGGTACAAACGTAGATGCTTGCGCCATCGTAGGTAAACCAGATTTCTGCCTGACAAGCGCTTTCTTGTCCGTCTGATTTGATGGTTGTGAGATAGACAAGATCTGAAGTTTTCAGACCCTGCGTGATGTCATTGGCGAGAGCAGGCTTGAAGATACCTGTAAGACCTGCTGCAGTGGTTGCTTTAAGAAAATCTCGTCGGTCCATCCTTTGACTCCTTTGTTCCCGCTGGTACTGGTCTTACATCGTTAAAACAAATCTCAAAGCAGTCTACTCAATTCTGTGGCCAAGTTAAGCGTTGTTTCCGCCCATTGCCGTAAGTGGTTGAAATCCTCGGGGTGGGCTGTGATGATCGGTGGATAAATAGGGGGGAAGTATGGCAAAGCAACAAGTAGATGTCGTGGTCGTGGGTGCCGGTTTTTCAGGTATGTACCTACTGCACAATTTCCGAAAGCTGGGGCTGACCACCCAGGTGTTTGAAGCAGGCGATGGTGTAGGTGGTACCTGGTATTGGAATCGTTATCCGGGTGCTCGTTGCGATGCTGAAAGCATGGCTTACTCTTACTCCTTTGACGCTGATCTGGAGCAGGAGTGGGAATGGTCAGAGCGCTATGCCACACAACCAGAGATTCTCAAGTACATGAATCACGTTGCGGAGCGGTTCGACCTGTTTCGTGATATCAAATTGAATACCCGTGTTATCGCTGCGAACTTTGATGATGATGCCCGTCTCTGGTCGGTCAAGACCGATCAAGGTGATGAAGTGTTAGCGCGGTTTTGCATCATGGCCACTGGTTGCCTCTCGACACCACAAGACCCGGACATTCCAGGCGTCAAGGACTTCAAAGGCCCATCCTACATGACCGGTCGTTGGCCTCATGAGGGCGTTGATTTCGAAGGTAAGACGGTTGGCATCATCGGTACCGGCTCTTCTGCCATCCAGGCAATACCGGTAATCGCGAAACAGGCAAAACACTTAACGGTATTTCAACGCACGCCTAATTTTAGTGTGCCAGCCAAGAATGCGCCCCTCGACCCCAACTGGGTTGAAGAATACAAACGTGATTACCGACGGCACCGCGATGATTACAAACATGGCAGGGTATCGAGCTTTGGTGATTTGATGATTCCCGAACATGAACGTCAAATAACAGAGGACATGATTCTAGATAAACCGCGTGAGGAAGTTC
>CAYGNA010000710.1:0-1878 GCA_964351065.1 uncultured Pseudomonadales bacterium | reverse complement strand
ATGTGACGCTGGGTCTTACCCTGGATGGCGAACGCGCGCAAATCATGGTTCGCGACACAGGTGCAGGCCTCAATGAGGAAGAACTACGCCAGGTTTTTGTGCCGCTCTACACCACCAAGATTGCTGGACGTGGGCTTGGACTGCCGGCCGTTCAGGCAATAGTGAAAGCACATAATGGCGAGGTCGTGATTGAAAGCAGCCCGGGTGCTGGTACCAATGTAAAAATCTGGTTGCCGCTGGCCAGTGAGCAGCGCAAGGGTTCAGCCCTCGACACCAACGATGTTGCGATTGGCGAACTGCGGCGGGTGTTGCTGCTTGATGACGAGGACGATGTCCGGCATGTGGCTGAGTTGTACCTGGATCGTTGTGGGCTGGAGGTAATCAGTTTCGCTGATCCGGAGGAAGCATTGGCCTTTTTCCAACAGCACCTCGATGAGGTTGACCTGGTCATGCTGGATCTGATGATGCCAAAGCGTAATGGGTTTGAGGTGTTGCGTGATATGCGCCGCGATCGACCTGAATTGCCTGCATTGTTGGTAACCGGCTTCGGCGCCGACATCGAACTGGACCACGTTTATGACACCGCCAGAACCACGGTGTTACGCAAGCCTTACTTGCGAGATGATCTGGTTCGTGCACTGGATGTGCTCTCCCGCCCGCTTCAAGCACCCTGATCGATATAGGACACGAGTTCATGACAAGTCGACTGCTAGTACTGCTTTTTATTGTTTTGATACAGGGATGCGCCAGCACCCGGTATGACGTCCTGATTACCAATGGATCGATCTATGACGGCTCAGGAGGTACGCCATTCGTCGCAGATATTGGTATCCACGGTGACAAGATTGTGGCTATTGGCAAGCTTGGAGACAATGCACGGCAGGTCATCGATGCCAGCGGTATGGCGGTTGCGCCTGGCTTTATCAACATGTTGAGTTGGGCAACCGAAGGTCTGCTTGTTGATGGTCGTAGCCAGGGTGATATTCGCCAGGGCGTTACGTTGGAGGTTTTTGGCGAAGGGAGTTCGATGGGCCCGGCCAACGAGTCAATGAAAGAGATGATGGCCACGCGGCAGGGAGATCTTAAGTTTGACGTCAGTTGGACAACGCTGGATGAATACCTGGAGCACATGACCCTGCAAGGCGTTTCTCCCAACGTGGCGTCCTTCATTGGTGCCACCACCGTGCGGGTGCATGAGCTTGGGTTTGTGGATCGCGCACCTGACGCGGGTGAGCTTGCCCGCATGCAGCAGTTGGTGCGTGATGCCATGGAAGATGGGGCGCTGGGCATCGGTTCCTCACTCATTTATGCACCGGCATTTTATGCCGGTACCGATGAGTTGATTGCCCTGGCCAGTGTAGTGGGTGAATACGATGGTATGTACATCTCGCATATGCGTAGCGAAGGCAATCGCCTGCTTGAATCACTGGATGAACTGATCAGGATTGCCGAGGAGGCAAATGTTGCCGCAGAGATCTACCACCTCAAGATGAGTGGGCAGGAGAACTGGGACAAGTTTGATGATGTCGTTGCGAGGGTGAATGCTGCCCGTTCAAAAGGGCTTGCGGTTTCAGCCAACATGTACACCTACACAGCCGGTTCCACGGGACTGGACGCGGGTATGCCTCCCTGGGTGCAGGAAGGTGGATATGACGCCTGGGCCGCACGATTGAAACAGCCCGAGATCAGGGCAAGGGTGCTGGCTGAGATGACAACGCCGACCAATGACTGGGAGAACCTGGCGCTGGCTGCAGGTCCGGAAGGGACGCTGTTGGTGGGCTTCAGGAATCCAGCCCTGCGTCACTATCAGGGGCGGACACTGGTGGAGGTTGCGGCAGAGCGCGGCAAATCAGCGGCTGATACTGCAATTGACCTTGT
>CAYGNA010000709.1:0-1879 GCA_964351065.1 uncultured Pseudomonadales bacterium | reverse complement strand
ATTTCCAGGCAGTCTAAAACGGGACTTTACCAAAACACGCATTGCTTTCAGCAGCAACTTTGGCGGTCAGGTGCCTGTGGCAAGCAGTGTTAGTTCGGTTATCGAATCCGCTGTCCCCGTACTGGACACAATTGGCTGCGAGGTCATTGATACCTGCCCGGACTTTGGCGGCGCTGACAATATCTTCAAGGTGCTACGGGCATGGTCCTTTGCAGCGTCACACGCGGCAGCGATACAGGCAGAACCCGATATGTACAAGCAGACAATCCACTGGAACGTCGATGCAGGGTTAAAGCTTTCGGGTATGGATATTGCGCACGCAGAACAGGAACGCACCCAACTCTTTCTGAACGTGCACGAGTTTATGCAGGACCATGAATTTTTGGTACTACCTGTCTCGCAGGTATCACCGTTTGACATCAAGACCGAGTGGGTAGCAGAGATTGAAGGTGAACGGATGGACACCTACATTGACTGGATGAAATCCTGCTACTACATCTCGGTGCTGGGTTTGCCTGCTATTTCGGTACCCTGCGGCTTTACGCCCGAAGGACTCCCGGTTGGCCTGCAGATTGTGGGGCGTCACCACGCCGATCTGGCGGTACTGCAGCTGGCCTACGCATTTCAGGAAGCGACACTCTGCTGGCAACAATTGCCTGGCATATTGCGGGCGCATCAGCCATGAATACGTTGGCGACCGATGTCGCCGCAGCACTGAGTCACCGAAACTTCCGCCTTGCTACGGCCGAGTCCTGCACTGGCGGACTGGTTGCTGCACACCTGACTGGGATCCCCGGTAGTTCCAACTGGTTTGAGTGTGCATTCGTCACCTACAGTGAAAGTGCCAAGATCAGGCTGCTGGGCGTTAACCCAATCTCGCTAGCGCGCTATACAGCCGTTAGCGAACCCGTGGCGCGGGAAATGGCCATTGGCGCACTGCGCTTTTCAGATGCCCACATCAGCGTTGCCATTACTGGTATCGCTGGGCCGGGCGGGGGTGATTCTCTCACGCCGGTTGGCACTGTCTGGTTTGCCTGGGCCGTGTGCGCCCCCGAACCGGTCTGCATTCAGGCCAGCGCAACACGACTGCCTGGTGACAGGGAGGCTGTGCGGCAGAGCGCCGTGGAGTTTGCCTTGAACGGCCTGCTAAGGAGCATGGCTAACACCGGGTAGGATCCGCTATACTTACACCGTTCCTTAGGGGTGGCAATTGCCTGAGATGCCGCGAGCGCGGCGAACCCTAGAACCTGATCCGGTTAATACCGGCGTAGGAAAAGGATGGCCTTCCCCACTCTTACCACGTCTGACAGCCGGGTCTCTTTCACATCAATTGATTGCTGGAGAGACTCATGCGTTACGTTTGTGCCTTAACAATGGCAGGGCTTGTTCTCCAGGCCATGCCGACTTGCCTCGCCGCCGATACGATTGAAGAGGTTGTTGTCACGGCAGAGTTTCGCGAGACAACCGAGCTTGAAACCGCTCACAGTATTACCCTGCTCAACTCTGACGTCATCCAATCGCGAGCAGCCACGCACCTGGAAGACCTGGTGAGTATGGTCCCCAACCTGACCCTTGCAGGAGGAACCGGACGCGCCCGGTTCTTCCAGATCAGGGGTATTGGGGAGCGCAGCCAGTTTGCTGATCCGATCAATCCCTCTGTTGGCGTGCTCATCGATGACGTCGACTTTAGTGGCACAGGATCGGGCGCCACCCTGCTGGACGTGGACCAGATCGAGGTGCTGCGCGGCCCCCAGGGAACACGCTATGGTGCCGGGGCACTGGCAGGCCTGATCAACATCAAGACCCGGGAACCGGGTGCTGCTTTTGACGCATCCTGGTCAGCTTCGGCCGGACAGTTCTACCCCACCACCCTGTCGGG
>CAYGNA010000708.1:0-1886 GCA_964351065.1 uncultured Pseudomonadales bacterium | reverse complement strand
CCGCTGCAATGATGCTGGGTGCTGCAGGCGCGTGGATCGGTACGGCGTTTCTTGCTGCAGAAGAATCCGGTATTCAACAGCACCAGAAAGAAGCATTGGTAGAAGGCAGCGAGGAGGGTACCGTCATATCCCGTTCTGTGACCGGCAAACCCGCCCGGATCATTCGCAGCAAATGGACCGATGCCTGGGAGAAAGCTGACATCAAGCCGCTTCCCATGCCCTATCAGGGTATAGTCTCGGGTCCTGTCATGGCAGCTGGCAGCAGGGCGAAACGCGCGGACATCAATCCCGGTTTTGCGGGGCAGGGGATGGGCATGATCCATGCGATTCGCCCGGCTGCAGCGATCTTCCACGACATTGTTGCGTCAGCTGAAGAATCGCTCTCCCGCGCAAGTCGGTACATGAAAAACTGAAGCTGGGACAGCGGCTGAGTGGTGCCTTTTAGGTGCCGCTGGCAGCCACTTCGTTGACAACCAGCCAGAGCAGCCGCACATATTCCTGGTAGGCGTCGACTCGCAAGTATTCGTCATTGCCATGAATACCGTTGTTTTCTCCCAACGCGAGCCCTGGGCCGAAGCCATAACTTGGAATCCCGGCTGCCCTGAGTTGTGCCGAATCAGTCGCACCCGTCAGCATGTTTGGCAAAACAACGGCCGTCGGATGACGGTCACTAATCACTTTCTCGAACGCTTTAAAAAGTGCCGTGTCGAGCGACGAGGGCAGGTGGGCCGGTCGAGTGACTGCCATGGGTTCGATTGAGACAGCCTCGTCGTCTATGATTGCGCCAATCTGGTCAAAAAGCACCTCCGGATCAGTGCCAGGCAGCGCGCGAATATCAAGCGTTGCTTCTGCTGACGACGGGATTACATTGCGCTGGTATCCCCCCTGGATAATTGTTGGCACTACCGACGTACGGATAATCGAATAGAAAGAAGGGTTAATACTGCGCAACTGCTCCTGCACTTCAATGCCTGGATCAGGCGCGAGAATTGCCCTGTAGACCTCAGCTTCTGCATGTGGCCGGGTCATTGCCATACGCGTGAAGAAGGCGCGTGTAGTTTCGTTCAGTTCCATGGGCAGCGGGTTCTCAAACAGGCGGGCGACCGCGCGGGAGATCAGCCCAACGGGATTATCAATGGTTGGAACAGACCCGTGTCCGGCCCGCCCTTGTGCCACCAAACGGGCCCGCCTTGGCGTTTTTTCGGCCGTGCTGATTTCAAAGCTGACGTAGTTGCCGGTGTCATTGTCAAAATATCCGCGCCCACCTTCGTTAATGGCAAATTCGGCGGCAATTTTGTCCAGATGGTTCTCAACAAGGTAGGTGATGCCAAGAATGCCGCCAGCTTCCTCATCAGCGACGCCCAGGAAAATGACGTCCCGGTCCAGTTTGATGTTGTTTTGCTTGAGGGCCAGCAAAACCTCAACAGATGCTGCAACAATACCCTTGTCGTCAGCAGCCCCGCGGCCAAAAATCTTGCCTTCTGAAACAGTGCCGGAAAAAGGGTCAAACGACCAGTTTTCGGGTTCAACAGTTACCACATCGGTGTGGCCAAGCAGCAGGATAGGTGGTTTGGACTGATTGCCGACCAGACGCGCAATGATGCTGGCGCGGCCGGGCGCGGATTCAATGATTTCTGATTTGATACCCGCGTTGCTCAATCGCTCGGCCAGGTACCGCGCGGCAATAATCTCGTTGCCAGCAGGTTGGGACGTGTCCAGTTTAATGAGATCAACTAGCGTTGTCAGTGCAGACTCTTCCAGTTCCTCCATGTCGACCCCCGCAAGGGTAGCTTGCGGCATGAGGAATAAAAACAGGAGTGCGGACCACTTCAACATCATGGGAAATTCCTTGAGTGCAGATTTCAGGGTTTACTGGCCTGCGTCAT
>CAYGNA010000707.1:0-1894 GCA_964351065.1 uncultured Pseudomonadales bacterium | reverse complement strand
GTCGATTTGAAAGATGCGGTTCTGCTGAAAGTAGCTATCCTCAATCCCGTACAGGATGCCCTCCATTGAAGGATCAGCAGCCAGTCCTGACATGGCACTCCAGGCGATGGGCAGGTTTGTTGCAGGATCATTGGCAGATATAAGCGTTGGATATTGCGCTTCGCTGGTGGAAAGCTGGTAGATGTTGAGGGCGCCGCGCAGCACATCCCCACGGCTGTCTTCTTCGCTCGAAACAACCAGGAGGTTACGCGAGGGAATGGCGAGTGAACCCTCAGGACCTTTTGCCGCTGGCAGTACCTGCATGAGCACGGGGTTGGCTGGATCGTTGATGTTGTAGACAAAAACCAGGCTTGAGCGCTCTGTGTTGACAAAGAGGTACCTGTCATTACCGAAGGTGCCAACGTCAACATTTTCAGGCTCGCTACCCTTGTTGCCGGAACGATCATCAGGATAGTGACCATGGCTGACTGCCAGGTGGTCCAGCGTATTGCCGGAAGTGAAGACAACATCGCCATTGGTGTTGAAAATAGTGAACCCGCGGCTGCCACCATCCAGATCACCCTCGTCGGCTGTAACAAACAACTGGTCGTTCAGCCAGGCAACACCGTCCGGTTCACGCGGAATGCCTGCCTGGGACTCGGTCAATGAAATAAGCGCGGGATCTTCCTCGGTGCCATCAATAGCGGTCAGATCCACAGTGCCAGCAGAGAAGTGATTGGTGATGCTGGCGGATGCCAGGTCAATCAGGACAAGGTGGTTGTTCTCCTGCATGGTCACCACGGCAACGTTTTTACTGTTGATATCCACATATTCGGGTTCAGGATCGCTGGGGAAAAGGGTTGCGATCCCCGTCACATCGACAGTTGCAGTAGTCCATGAAGCCGGCGCACCGGTCAGGCTCACGATAACAACCGAGCCAGCAGGCAGCTGCGGGTTACGACCGTCGCCAAGATCTTCATCCCGTTCGTTTTCGATGGCGACAACCGCGTAAGCGCCATCAGGACTAACGGCAACCGAGTCAGGTTGGCCGCCGACGTTGATGCTTCTGACCGATACTCTGGTCGCGACGTTGATCACGTCCAGGGTGCCTGACGGATTAACGAAGTCGGGCGAGGTGTTTACGCCAACCAGCGCATAGGGTCCCATAACCGCTACAGAAGTTGGCTCACCGGCCAGGGCAAGCACGCCGTCTGCCTGCGGCGCAGCAGGGTTGGTGATGTCAACAAAGCCGATCTGGTTGTTTGGGCTGTCGGTGTAGATGATCGTGAGACCGTCCTCGCTGACGGCAGAAATTTCAGCCACGGTCTCGGTATCGGTGTTGCAGTTTGCGTCGATTTGCAGACACACGGGGAAGGTGGCGACCCGGTTGAAGTTGCGCTCGCTGTTAGGCGCGCAAACGTAGGACGTCGTATCAACTTCAGATGCCTGAAGTACGCCATCGCTGTTGTCGTCGAGACCTGAATCCAGCTGAACTCCGCCTGCCGGACAGTTGGCGTTGCCGACGGTCAGGGTAGATTGATTGACCAGGCTCGCGAGGCCCGCCGTGCCTGCTGCGCCAGCGGTGCCAGCCGCACCAGCGGCCCCCGCTGTGCCCTGTGGTCCCTGTGGACCGGTGTCGCCATCCTCGCAAGCAGCAAGAATTAGCAGGGACGAAAGTACTAACAATGTTCTCATCAAATGCACGTTTTGAACCTCACGGAGAAGCTGTTGATTGGTGAGGTGAAGGTACAGTTGATCCATAAAGGGTGGATTAAGTCTTCCGCAAAAACATAAAGACCATGTTAGTCCGCGTTAATCATTCAAGGAGCAATGCCCTGATCTTTGCCAGATCCTCATCAGAGACACCTAATTCACTCTGGATAAACGCGAGTACCGAGCCATGGGTGTTGTCGAG
>CAYGNA010000706.1:0-1896 GCA_964351065.1 uncultured Pseudomonadales bacterium | reverse complement strand
GAGATTGAGAGCGCGACGCGCTTAAACTCGATGAGCAGGAGACGGTGACCGCGCTCTCAATCTCGGGTGGTGGTATCCGCTCGGCAACCTTTGCGCTAGGGGTGATTGAGGGGCTTGCAGACCTGCGCCTGCTGACGAAGCTGGACTATCTCTCAACGGTTTCCGGTGGTGGTTACATTGGAGGCTGGCTCACCGCGTGGCGGCATCGTTTGCGAGACGCAGGTGGGCTACAGAAGGTTGAAGATCAACTCGCTGAGCGCGATCCCGATATCAGCAGCGAGCCTCCGGAAGTAAAACACCTGCGTGCCTACTCCAACTATCTGACACCCAAAGTGGGTGCCATGTCATTTGATTTCTGGGCTATTTTTGTCAGCGTCCTGCGCAATATGGTGCTGAACTGGATGGTGGTCATCCCGGTCATTATGGCGGTGCTGATTATCCCCCGACTCTATGTTGGTTCAGTGGCTTTCCCCGTGTTCTTCGACGACACGGGATTGCGTTATGAAATTCTTGATGACGGGGCCGTTAAAGTGTGGCCCAAAAACACTTTCCCTGAATCCGATCTAACCTGCGAAATCCAGGCCCGGCAAGCACCCGGTGGCATGGACAAATGTAGCGCGGGATGTAGCCCCAACGTTTGTGAAGCCGGGCAAACGGAAGTGGTAGGGTTGAGCAACCTGGTGAGTGCGCCAATACTACTATCGGAGGACGAGTGGGACGACGTGTTCTACGGGCAGGATGGAATGGACAAGTACCCACGGAACGTTGCTGTCAAATGGGTGTTACCGTTTATCTCCATGGGACTGTTTGCTATCGCCCTGGGTAGCGTTTTTCGATTTTTGCCCAGCGTCGGGGGTGTTCCGCACCGGCCAGTTGACTATTTTTCGCAGGTTCTGGTGCCGCTGGTGGCGGGCATCTGGGTGCTGGATATCTGGAACAATATCTACTACGTGGGGCAGAACCTGACGGTGGCCCAGACGGATACCTACGTATTTGGTTTTGCCGTTACCTTTCTTCTGACAATGATTTACGCGGTTGCGGGCGGTGTTCGATTGCCGTTCACAAAATTTGGCGTTTTTGTGCTACTGGGTATGGCGATGGGCGCTGCCATTCCTGCGTTCGGCACCTGGCTAATTTACAACCATGTGCTCTGGCAGGCTGATGGCGACGACATGCGCTGGTACTGGGCGCAGTACGCCAGTTATTCGATGCCGCTGGTGATGCTGTCGGTCGGTATCAGCATTATGTTGTTGGTCGGCCTTACGTCCAGCGTACTGCGTGAGGCTGACAGGGAATGGCTTGCCAGGGCGAACGGCGGCATATTGCTCACGGCCTTCTGCTGGCTGGTATTGTCGGTTGCCGTTCTGCTTGTACCCATTGGCGTGTTTGCGGTGGCTGAAATGCTACAGAGTAGTCACGCAACCCTGTCGAGTATTCTCGCCGGCGTGGGTGGTGTACTCGGGTGGTTTGTTTCTGTTCAGGCCAAGAAAGGCAGTGAGCAGGAGGCTGGCCCGCTGGCAAAAGTAGCCATGCCAATTGCAACCGGGGTGTTTTTTGCATTGTTGGTTGTAGTGCTGGCGTTGTTCACCAACTGGCTGCTTGAGCAGGCTCACCATGCGTTTGCATTTTTTCGCGCGGGTCAATGTAGCACCATCACAGACAGCCACTGGATTGCGGCTTGTGAAAGGTATGTCTGGCAAGAGCATCTACAGGTATTGCAGGGTTCCAATCCGTTTATTGTGCTTGGCCTGGCGGTCTTCCTCTATTGTCTTGGCCAGTTTTTTGGTCACTTTGTAAATACCAACATGTTTTCGCTGCAGGGGATGTACCGCAATCGCCTGGTTCGTGCTTATCTGGGCGAATAAAACGCACGCAGGAACGCGAACACCTTCCCCG
>CAYGNA010000705.1:1411-1897 GCA_964351065.1 uncultured Pseudomonadales bacterium | reverse complement strand
GTACAGGCAACGGGTGATATGACGTTCGGCATTCCGCCGCTGGAAGCCAACTGGGACCATGACGGTGGCGACCTGGGTGCACATGACATCTTTAACACCTACTACTATGAGATGACCTTCAAGTTCTCCGGCACAAATACTGCGGCGCCCTATAACGTGCAGGATGTCGGTGGTGGCGGCCTCGACCAGGCTTCAAGTGGCACACTGCGCTACGAGACATTTACCTTCGATCTCACGAATCTGGACACCGCCTACGACCTTCATTTTGACCTTTACCACGACAAGATAAAGCGTAACGAGGATGTGGACATCGAGTATTTTGCGCCTTTCTCCAAGGACGCTGGCACCTCAAACAGAAGCACCAGCGTACCTGCTCCGCCTGCACTGGGGATCGCTCTGATTGGACTTTTGCTGATGCGCATACTGCGCCGGGTATCCTAGCGCCCGCGCACCTTAACTTCTGCCCACCACCGGAGTATAGTGACG
>CAYGNA010000705.1:387-1401 GCA_964351065.1 uncultured Pseudomonadales bacterium | reverse complement strand
CAAATGAGGTTTTTTTGGGGCTATCTCCATGTTGTGTTCCAAATGCGGCAGCGAGTTTGAAACCGTTGTGTTCAATGAGGTCGAAATCGAGCGCTGTACAGGCTGCAAAGGGCTGTGGTTCGACATGATGGAGAAAGAGGACCTTGTGCGCATGAAAGGTGCCGAGTCTATCGACATCGGCGACGCGGCGGAAGGCGCCCGGTTTGACAGTTTCCGCAACGCGCGCTGCCCCAAATGTAAGGTGCGCATGGTTCACATGGTCGATAAGGACCAGTCACATATTCACTATGAGTGCTGCCCGACCTGCTACGGGTGCTTCTTCGACGCCGGTGAGTTTCGCGACCTGAAGGAACTCACCGTTGCCGAACGCTTTGCCAGCATGCTGCGAACGTTGCGCGCCAACCTTGGCGATTAGTGGGCGATTAGTGCGCAACGCGCCCTGGAAAATGTAAGTTTTTCGTTACGATTCAACATGTGACCTACTTGACGGATACGACTATTATCTGATCTTTACGAAGTTGTCCAATAACCAGAGGGCAGGGGCAATCAGGGTGACAGGACGCGTCGCCTTGTGACACTGGTCGCAAAATCCATACGTCGTCAGGCGTATCTCAGGAAACGGATATCCCACGAAACACAGTCAGGCACCCGGGCACGACAGCCCAAGGTTACTGATTTTATTCGCTTTTTTCGTCGAGCATGATGAATTTGGCAAAGATGGCAAAGATCTTGCTACTAGTTGAATAGAGATCTGACACCAGTTTACGGGGTAGTTCAAAATGAAACACGGCATACAGCACATTGCACTGGGCACAGCCTGCATCCTCACGATGCTCGCGCTGGCACCAGAGCAGGCGGGCATTAGCCAGTTGGTTCCCCAGCAGGCTGGGCCGGCTGGAGAAAAGCCGGAAGGACGAGCTTTCGTGGCGCCCATCGCGGGGAGTTATTGGTCGGCCAACCAGACCGACAACCTGCCGGAAATTGCTTCAGCCGGCATCAAACCAGCCAAGGTTG
>CAYGNA010000705.1:0-377 GCA_964351065.1 uncultured Pseudomonadales bacterium | reverse complement strand
GTTCTACCTCGACAGAACACAATACGAAACAGGAAAAGCTGCCAATTGCGCCAGAAATCAGGGCTCGCCTGACAGGTGCCGTCGCCGCCGTTGCCGCAAAGGGCGGAAACCAGGAAGTTGAGCTGATTGTTGCCTACCGCACGCCCTCTGCTGCTGATGATCTCGAAGCCGCGCGCATCGACACGCTTGGCGGCAAAATGTCACGTGATTACCAGGCGCTGGGATTCAAAGCGGTCTCGATCCGTGCCGACGCCATTGTTGAGCTTGCCGATCTGGGTGATATCCGCATTATTGACCTCGACGCACCGGTTGTTGCCGCATCCCGCTCTGCAAGGAAATCAATCCGCCTCCAGGAGGCCGATAAAATGGATCCGGTC
>CAYGNA010000704.1:0-1899 GCA_964351065.1 uncultured Pseudomonadales bacterium | reverse complement strand
TCGTGGCAGGATTTAAATTTTCTGTTTTGATTCATATAGATAGAAAGATCAGCCAGATGTTCGACACATCTAAACTCCCGTCAGTGTAAAAATCATCGACATCGTTAGCAGGCAAAACAGACCAGCGTGTTGATGCAGCATACCGACAGGCAGCGCATGTCGAGCGTCGTTAGCGTTACAGCGGTAGGACTCGGCAGGCGACCTACAGCGCCGCAGCGGGAAGAACGCCCGCAGAGTCCTCGACCAGGCACAAAAACTCAGTCTTTCACCATACTCGCTGAAAGCAATGCATTGGATTTTGGCTGCTTGAAGAAGTCCTGCGGATTTTCGATCCCGCGCTGTTCAATCATCGACTTTTTGATGTTGGCGCCAGCTCCGGGGGGAAACCCTGCTATACGCCCAGCAATCTCCCGGCACCGCACCAGCACCTGATCGTCGGCAATCGACTCGGTCGCGAGACCAAGCCTGACCAATTCAGGCCCCACCACCCTATCACCATACAGCGTCAATCGCGCCATGACCTGCTCGGTGGATTTGATGCGAAACCACGCCATGTTCATCGGCGCCATCGCACCCTGCTGAATTTCACCGACCTGCAGGAAGGCCGTTTCACCGGCAATCAGGATATCGCAGGCGAGTCCCAGCGCAGCACCCGCATTAATCCCGTACTTTTCAAATGCCCCAATCACCGGCTTGGTGAAATGAAACAGTTGCAGGTGAAGATCACGCCAGCTGTTGCCCTGCTCATTCTTCCAGGGCGGTGGCGGGTCTGCCTGTAGCGCTTTCAGATCTATGCCCGAACAGAAGAAGCCGCCCTCACCGCGAATCAGCACACAGGCAACCGAGTCATCCTGCTCCAGCTCAACCAGCGCGGCTTTCATGGCATGCGACACCGGTGGAATAATTGAATTTCGACGCTCAGGGCGGTTGATCACAATCTCTGCCCAGCCTGCCTTTTTCTCTACCAGTACTACATTTTCATCAGTCACTATTTTTGCTCCTTGTCATCGTCAATTGGGGGCCGGGGTTTCTCCCCATAATCCTGCCAGGGCGCATCGCGCTCGCGAATCACCTCCCGAAATCCTTTCTCGCCAAAACCTTCAACCCAGCGGTAGGCTTCTTCTGTATGCCGCGTCACCCCGTCAAAAAAAGTGCCCAGTAGCTGCGAGGTTCGCAGCCCCATATTCTCGAAGGCCTGATTGATCAGCAACTTGTTCAGCGCCAGCTGGTTTGCCGGAATATGGCAGAAACGTTTTGCTTCTTCCTCAACAAATGCGGATAGCTCAGCCGGCGGCAGCACCTGGCTCACCAGGCCAATTCGATGCGCGGTTTGTGCGTCGATGGCGCGCCCGGTGAGCAGGAACTGCTTGGCGTGCTCAAGGCCGAGCCGATAAACCCACATCATGGTGGTTGGCGTGCCGTAGATGCGCGAGGGTGCATAACCAATGTGGGCGTCACTCGCCATATAGAGCAGGTCGCAGCAAAGCACGAGATCTGTCGCACCACCAATGGCCCAGCCGCGAATCTCACCCAGCACGGGTTTTGGACATTCCCATATGCGCATGAAGCGGCGCACGTTGTTGCCCATGAATGACAGATCTTTTACAGGATCCCAGGCGCCGTCGCGCATATCAATATCCGGGGCCCCATACGGCATGTCCCAGCGACCACGCTGGGTCAGGTCGTATCCAGCAGTAAACGTATCACCCACGCCGCGCAGCACAATCGCAGACACCTGTTTCGAGGCCGCTGCGCGATCCACGCCGTCGGCAATACCCTGCACAATCTCATTGGTCAGCGTGTTTTTCTTCTAGGGTCGGTTGATCGCAATGATTGCGATCCCGACTCGCTCCTCATAAATGACTTCTTCGAGTGACACCTGACTCTCCCTCAGTTTGC
>CAYGNA010000703.1:0-1900 GCA_964351065.1 uncultured Pseudomonadales bacterium | reverse complement strand
CTGCAATATCGTGGATATCGAGTAGATTTTGCTGATGGCATCGATGTCGCCGCGGGCACGCTGAAGCGAAATGTAACGTGCGACACCAGCCGCGCCAATGCCTGTTAGCGTAAGATATCGATAGGTTGCCCAGCCGAGGTCCCAGGTTCCCAGTGCAGCGGAGCCAAGATAGCCGTCTATTTGGCGAGGTATCACGAATCCCACAGCGATAACAAATATCTGTGTGGTCCAGTACACAAGAACGTTTCGGCTGAACTGGCTTCGACCAGTCAAATCGTCCAAGTAGCTAGCTCCGGGAAATGGGGTCTACACTTTAGATTAATCAGGTCTGGACGTATAGCTCACAGTACATGTTCCCGGATAGGAGAACCTCGCAGCCAATACCTAACTCTCTGGTATAATCCGGGAATCTTAGTAGTTATCGCGGCACTGATCCGATGACGTTCCTTATTTCAAGTATGAAGGCTTAAGTTTCGGGTGTCTGGTCCGGGTCTGTTGTATATCGTTAGCAGGGGACACTCCGGGTCAACGCTGCTCGAGCTCTTGTTGAATCGCAGCCAACATATTGCAGCTATGGGGGAGATTGACCTCCTGCCACTCCAATTGTTTCGTAAGGAACAAACCAGATGGGTTGGTCTGTGTAGTTGTGGGCAACGTCCGGAAGATTGTCCGGTTTGGGGTCAGGTGCTCCGTGATCTCAGTAGCCGCTACGGCACTATCGTCCAGGAACCACTAGCCTTTTCGGTCTCTGACATTGGTATTGAAGAGGAGACCAAAGCCTTTTTGCCTACGCTTACCTACAAGATCAAACGTATGATCAGGTGGGGATTGGCATTTTCTCCTCTGCATCAACGTGGCGTGTTTGGTCCCTACCGCAAGTGGGTGGAACGGCGTGAAAACATTACTCGATCCTTTGCTAAAGTCCTGCCGGCGAAGTGGTTGGTTGATGCGTCAAAAGACCCGTTACAAATGATTGATCTGGCAACCTACAGTGCGTTACCGGTTAAAGTCATCTTCCTCTCGAGGGATGTGCGAGGTGTCGCCTGGTCGGCAATCAAGACTGGACGTGCGACTGCGAAAGCTGAAAGCCGATCCTGGGCTGCACTCAATGGGCGAATCCTCCGACTGCTCGAGCGTCTTGACACCTCAAGTTACATGAACCTGCATTACGAGGATCTTTGTTCTGACCCTGACTTGACCCTGCGCCGGATCCATGACTTTCTCGGTATTGAATGTGATCTGCTGGCGCCGCCAGATGAGATGTCAAAACGGCATACAATTGCAGGGAACAAGGTGCGCTTCGCCATGCTCGATTCCGTTCGCGAGGATACGGCCTGGGCCAGGAATCTTACTGAGTCTGATTTGAATGCAATTAGACAGGGCGCGGGCCAAATAGCTCGTGAGCTTGGATACTCCCTCTGATGTCCCAAAAGAACCTTCTCTACATCCTTGCTCCCAGCTTTTCAGGTTCTACGCTGCTCACTTTCCTGCTAAGTAAACATAGTTGTATCGACACGTTTGGTGAGCTAAAAGCAACGGCGATGGGGCCTATCGAGGACTACTATTGTTCCTGTGGGAAATTGATCAGTGACTGTGAATGGTGGCGAGACCTCACGCAAAACTGTGAGGCAAGGGGGGTACCGCTTGATCTGTCTGCATTTGGAACCCATTTCACATCAGAGAATCACGTTCATGCCAGGATCCTTGGTGCCCAGGTCAGGGGGAAGTTGTTCGAGTCCATTCGGAAACTGGTCATTAATTGCTGGCCACCGCTAAAAAGGGAATACATCCGAGTACAAGACAAAAATGAAACGCTGATTGATCTTGTTCTGCAGGGTAGAGAGGATGTCTGGTTCCTCGATGGGTCAAAAGATCCGAATCGGCTGCTTTATCTGAGGGA
>CAYGNA010000702.1:0-1903 GCA_964351065.1 uncultured Pseudomonadales bacterium | reverse complement strand
GTAGTACCATCATCGACTCACTCAGTTGCCCGCAGATTTTGCGGAAGAATGGTGGCCAGAGGTGGAATCGAACGGGGTCGCATAGACCACCGACGCGGGGATTTTCAAGACGAAAATCTAAATATCAATATTAACTAAATCAATAACTTACCAGCGCGTCCGTTGCTCGATTTGCACCACGATGCATGACAATGCAGAGCTGATTCCCGCAAAACTCCCGCATCCAGCTAGTCATGTGTGGCTGGCTGAATTCGCCACGGTTGCGCCGCGACGCACCCTACTGTTCATGTTGGGCTACGCAGCGGCACACTTTGTGCCGATTGTTCTGGTGTTCCTGCCGCTTTGAACCGGGCGCGCTTGCTTTCAGCTTGGGGCTGCGTTCGATTCACTGGCTGCCATCAGGTCCTTCAGGGATTTGTTCGCATCCGCATCATGGAACCCGAAGCGGTCGCTGATGTCGGGTATCATGAAAATGAGGCCGGCCTTCGGGTTTGACTCAGAGTTCTGATAGCACTGGAACAGGCGGTTGCCGCCAATGTCCGGAATGAGCAGCGTGCGATCGTCGAGGACCTTGATGAAGCCGGGTTTCCCGCCTTTGGGGGAAGCGTCATAGTCACCCTCGGCATTGCTGCTCTCCAGCACGGCGAAAGGCGAGTGTTGAATGAAAGCCTTGAGAAAAGGTTCAAGGTGATCCTTAGCCTAGGCTAAGCGGCGGATCTTAGGCGTTTTGCATCCGTGCACCGGGGCCAATAAACGCTCTGCGCGTGCCAGCCAGGACAGCCAGGCCAATCAGCAGGATCAACAGGCCCCCGGGGGCAGGAACCGGGGTAGTCGCCACGACAGCCAGGCGAAGCGCATCACGGCCTCCGGCCAGGTCAACCAGGGATGCCTGCCATGCGAGCCCCGCGGTCAGCCCCGGAATCAGCATGTTCCCCTTGCTCTCGACATCGGAGAGTGCCTTCGCGGCAGCGCGCGACGTCGACCACATGGCCGCCTTTGCGGCCGAATAGGCAGAATTCCTGATGCCAGGGGCTTCCGCGACGCGCGACACGGTATTAATGATCCGGCCATAACCCTGTCTTCGCATCTGCGGTATCGCCGCGCGCATGCCGTTGACGCAAGCGAACAGGTGCACAGCAATGTGCGCCTCGAAAGCTCCGTCAGGAGAGTCTTCGATCGTGTGGCCATAGCCAAGCCCCGCATTGTTGAACAGTGCATCGAGCCTGCCCGTCTTGTCGATTGCAAATCGGACCATCTTACGGACGGCTTCCGGGTCGGCCACGTCGGTGACAATCGTCGCGATGCCACTTGCCGCCAACTCACCCAGCCTGTCTTCGTTGATGTCCGCCGCAATCACCTTCGCACCTTCACTGGCGAAGCTTTCGGCCCAAACACGACCCAGGCCGCTCGCTGCACCGGTAATCAATATCGTGCTGTCTTGAAGCGCCATCGTATAACCCTCGACTATAGGTGCTGTCCATCCTCATGCATTGGTCCTGACCATGCAATATCCCTGGCATCACGTTCATATCACTGTCGAAGACCGGACCCGCGCCGCCGGTTGGTACACGCAAGGAGGATAGGGAGTTTAAGACGCATTTCCCCAGCACTGCAAAAGTATCACGCTAGGGTAAAGTTGATGTGTATCGTTTTCAGCAACCAGCGTCGCAAGATACGCTCTCAGCCTGTGCTGGAAGTGTGCTGCCCTGACGTGCAGCCTCGTCGGAATGTCAGGATCTGGCTAACCGGAGCACAACACATCCCAACGCCAGCAGAAGGACCGCCGGCGGTGCGGGAACTTCCTGAACACTGGTCCAATGAGCCAACAGCCCCGAGGTGGTCCCGTTGCCATCAACCTCCTGCACGTAGTTCTGGCCAAGAAGCAAATCGGCCAGATCTGGCG
>CAYGNA010000701.1:0-1908 GCA_964351065.1 uncultured Pseudomonadales bacterium | reverse complement strand
CGTCGCCAGGTTCCCTGCAGAATAGGTACACCCCCAGGGGGGCGGCGATCCCATAACCATCAAGTTCTTGCATACCCAACAAACCGGAGACCAGCAGGAGAAAAACTCTAGCATAGTCTTTGTTACGATGGGCACTCACAAGACACCGATAGGTGTCACCCATGCGCCGCCTAATTGTTCGAATACGTCACAAAATGACAGCTCGGAACTTGGGGAATCTGAAGCTTTATCAGAAGCTGAACATGACCCAGCGCTGCGGATCGCAATTCCAAATGCATACATTCAAACCGCTGGTTTGTGGCACGCCACACAGATCTTGTTACCGTCCGGATCCCGAAAATACGCGCCATAGTAGTCATTGTGGTACTCAGGCCGCAGCCCCGGTTCACCTTCAGAAATGCCATCGTGCTTCAGAGCAATCGCATGTGCCTGGCGGACAATTTCTCGATTGGCTGCAAGCAATGCAACCATGTGGCCATTACCACTGTGGTGTGGTTGTTGATCGTATGGTCTGCCAATAATGAACAGCGGTCGGGTTTCTCCGGCGCTTTGCCAACCAGCCCAGGGGCGTGACAGATCGCAGAATCTCTCTTCCAAGCCGAGGCAATTCATGAGGGCGCGATAAAAAGATAACGCCCGCTCAAAATCAGAAACACCTATAAATATATGTGAAAACATTGTTGTCACTCTGGTTCAAGCAGCCTGGGCAGTGGACAGATCGCCGCAGGAATACGCAATCAACTCGTTCGACACAATGCTGGGGTAAGTGCCAGCGAAGTCGTAGCCAATACTACCAGCTTACTCGTGCAACCCTGACCCTGGGCTCAGACCCAACGTCAGTCCAGGTGACGTAAACATGGTTCCCTTGACTGGCAATTACCGGGAAGCCGCTACGACGCGAAGCGCTGGTGTCAGCCACCGTGACCGATTCTCGCAGTTTGCCCTGCTGATCGTACCGCGCGAGCATCAGTTTTGCCGCATTACCATTGGTTTCCAACCAGCTAATGGCTACGTCACCGGAGGCGAGGATAGCCACCGAAACCCTGCCATTGGTCAACTTTTCTGCCACCAGAATTGGCGTCTCAAATGTTTCGCCGCCATCCTGAGAGACTACCAGGTTCACTTTTGGCAGATCATCTTTTGCCGTGAACCAGCCAACAGCAACCATATCCCCTTTGGCAGCCACAGAAGGCCCATTCACCGGGCAACCCGCTATTTGCCAGTTGTCAGCATGCACAGGCATCGGCGTCGACCAGCCATTGTTAACCTTTCTGGTGATGTAAATGTCACGAATCTCATCCTCGGTACGATTTCGGTACACCACCACCGGTCCGGCAGATGTCATGGCAGCACCGGTCTGGCAACAATCACACACCAGGCCATCCAGTTCCCATTCGCTGAGGGTTTTGCCCTGCCGATCGAAAATGCCACCCCTCAGCGTCATGCCACCGATCGCGTGGTGACCTTCTGCGTGCGACCCCGCAGACCCGGTATTGCGTCCGTCCAGCCAGGAGATAAACGTACGTTCCTCACTCATGGGCAGCATGCTGACAAAACCGTGTTCTGCGCTAACGCCATCCTTGTGGATGATGATGGGCTCGCCCCAGGTTTGGCTGGTAGCGTCAAAAAAGCTGGCGTGCACATCATAATCGTATGTGCCGTTACTACTTTTTTGAAGCCAGTGGGCTGCCATGCTGGTGTGATTCACCGACAGAAACGGAAAGTCTGCCCAGTTCACAAACCAGTCTTCCCCTTCATTAATCAGTTTCGGTTCAGTCCACTGGTTATCGTTCAGGCTGGCGTGGTACAACAAACTCTGCTTGCCTCGAGATTCAACCCAGGACAAATGTAGCTTGCCGGCTGCACCCACAGTGAGGCGCGACAGGCTGGTCTGCTCCCCTGTGGGTG
>CAYGNA010000700.1:0-1909 GCA_964351065.1 uncultured Pseudomonadales bacterium | reverse complement strand
ACCATGTTCCGCCCACCCTATACACCGGTTTCTTTTGGCGCGGTTGCTGGCCGGGATGTTGGTGAACTGCTTGACCCTGCCCGGTTCACCGCGATGCATCAATGGCATGTGGCCAATGGCGCCGAATGGGAGAACGTGGGGCAGTGGAAGCGGCCCTGGTATTTTCCGCGGGCTGGCGAATCGATGCAGCAGACCATTAACCGTGAGTGTCTGGCGGTGCGTAATTCGGTGGGTATGCTTGATGCATCTACTCTGGGCAAGATCGATATCAAGGGCAAAGATGCGGGCGAGTTCCTGACGCGGCTCTATACCAACAGCTACCTCAAGCTGGCGCCAGGCAACTGTCGGTACGGCATCCTGCTGAAAGAAGATGGCATGATCTTCGATGATGGCGTTATTGCGCGAATCACAGATGACCACTTTATTGCTACAACCACCACAGGCGGCGCCGCCAATGTGCTGCAATGGATGGAGCTCTGGCACCAGACCGAGTGGCCTGACATGGATGTATACCTGACCTCGGTCACTGATCACTGGGCAACAATTGCTGTCTCTGGTCCAAATGCCAGACGGGTAATTGAGCGGGTTGCGAGCGATGTCAGCCTGTCACCGGAAGACTTTCCTTTCATGTCCTGGCGAGATGCAACCATCGACGGCATTGGTGTGCGTCTCTTTCGGATCAGTTTTACCGGGGAGTTGTCGTTTGAGGTTAATGTGCCCGCAAATTATGGCCAGCACGTGTGGGATCTGATTTTTGATGCAGGGCAGGAATTCGACATCACACCTTATGGTACTGAAACCATGCATGTGCTGCGTGCCGAAAAGGGTTTTGTCATTGTCGGCCAGGATACGGATGGCTCGGTAACACCCATTGATATGGGCATGGACTGGATCATTAATCGCCGCAAGCAGTTCAGCTTTATTGGCAAGCGCTCGCTTGATCGGTCTGATACCAAACGGGAGAACCGCAAGCAGTGGGTGGGACTGCTGCCCGACGATCCCGAACTGGTGTTGCCTGAAGGCACTCAGCTGGTTTTTGAGACGTCTGAAATACCCATGGCAATGGTGGGGCATGTCACCTCGTCCTACTATAGCGCAACCCTGGGACGCTCGTTTGCCCTGGCCATGGTCAAGGGCGGCCTGGGCAGGATGGGTGAGAAAGTGTTTGCGCCGATGGCTGACGGGCGAGTGATCGGCGCTGTGATCACGGGCACCGTATTTGTTGACCCGGATGGAGAGCGCCAGCATGTCGTCTAGCCGATTACCCCTTTCGCATGTCCACGCGGTCACTCATCAAACGGCTGGCATCGTGGCGAGGGAAGTTGAGGGTTTGTGTCTGGTCAACCTGCGGGGAAAAGGTGCTGAAGATCATTTCCAGGCAGCAATCCTGGCAGTAACGGGCGTGGCCTTGCCCAGGACACCTTCAACCTGTCATGCGAGTAATGATGTGCTGCTGCACTGGCTCGGACCGCGCGAATGGCTGTTGCAAGCACCGCTGGCTGAATTGCCGAGCCTGCTTGCCGGGTTCGACAGTGAAGGGATCGCGGCGACAGATGTGACAAGTGGGTACTCCGTGATTGAACTCAGCGGAGATGCCGTCGTAAACCTCCTGAAGAAAGCGAGCCACTATGACTTTTATGGGTTCACAGCTGGTTTGTCAGTGCAGACCAACTTTGCCATGACCAGTGGCGTTTTATGGCGGACCGAGACAGGTGCGATGCGCCTGTTAGTGCGGCGCAGTTTTGCCGACTACGTGCAGCGCTGGATTGCCGATGCCTCGGCCGAGTACGGCTACAGCTTTCAGCGGGATTAGTGGTAGGGGGAGATTTCTCCACTCCGCGGCTGCGCCGCTGCGGTCGAAATGACGAGGTAGTTAAGCGGCGCAGCCGCGGAGTGGAGAAATCTCCCC
>CAYGNA010000699.1:0-1913 GCA_964351065.1 uncultured Pseudomonadales bacterium | reverse complement strand
AAACAGCGCCGGTATCAACTGCCCGGTTGCACCAAGGCCAAACGTGAAAATGGGCCCCGGCGCTGTTTCGTGCCAATGCGCAAACGGTACAGCCGCACCACCAAATCGGACGATGACGTGCAAACACCCAGGCAGACCAGCTTCCTCGCATCGCGCCCAAATCGGATCAAAATGCCCCTGTCCTGGTCTCATGCCAGCCACCACTTCCGGTGGCACAAAAATACCGCCAAATCCACTTTCGATACAGTGATCCAGCTCACTGACGGCGGCGTCAATGTCGTGCCAGTTGAGCACTGCAATAGGCACCACACGGGATTTCGCTTGGAGAAAAAACTCGTTTTGCCAGCGGTTATAAGCGCGGCAGTAGGCACTGTTCAGATCCAGATCATTCGTCGGGAACGGCAGAATACCGATTGTCGGAAACAGGACCCCCCGATCTACCTGCCAGTCATCCAGCATGCGGATACGGGCAGCCGGGTCATAACTTGCCGGTTCACAGCCATCAATGTACTTCAGGCTTCCGCCAAACAACTGGCCTCTCGGCAGATGTGCTCCACCCAGACCTGCCAGCCGACCTTCAAGCATCGGCACCTCGCCAATCAGCAGTGTTTCGACGCCATCCTTTTCTTCGATACGGATAGCACGGTTGCGATACTGTGGTTCCAGGTACTTCTGCCACAGATCAGCGGGTTCCATGACATGAGAATCACAATCAATGACCGTCATTGGCCTGTTCCCTCCCGGATTTCAAATGATTGATCTATATGATTGAGTCCAAATGATTGAGTCCAAATGATTGATTCCAAATAGTTGGTATTAAACAGCTAGTCCTTCCAGTAATTGGACATTTCAACGTACAGAAATGAAGCC
The DNA here is from genome assembly GCA_964351065.1 of uncultured Pseudomonadales bacterium. Taxonomy (GTDB): domain Bacteria; phylum Pseudomonadota; class Gammaproteobacteria; order Pseudomonadales; family Azotimanducaceae; genus JANQJA01. The sequence continues at coordinate 1,043 of CAYGNA010000699.1, read as the reverse complement.
GTCCAGGTAATCATCACCAGACCTACCAGGGACTCAATCCCGGCCAGGAAGCGAATGTGCCCGGTGGGTGCCAGATCACCATAACCCAGTGTTGTATAGGAGACAAAAGAGAAATACACGCAGTCCAGCAGTGAACCGTCGAAATTTCCAACGAGCGAGCCGAAGCCGTCGAGGTGAATCTGCAGGTAATAAAGGCCAGCAAAAATCCAGATCTCCACGGCATGGCCGCAGATCGCACCAAACACCCCCACGGTGATGCGGGCGCGGCGCGCCATCTGGAGCTCGGGAATGAGCTTTGAAAGCCTGCCGAGGATTTCGTAATGTAGCCCAACGACAACGGCTATCACAGCTGTGTTCATTACCAGTGCGGCAATCAACACAGGCCACCGGTCAGACGGTCATGAAGATCAGTCAAGCGGCACATTCCTATTGTGTTCAGGTCGCGTTATTCTGGCGTTGTCGAAACGAAAGTCAAACCACATGCGCAATGTTATTGCATTTATCCTGCTGCTGGTCACGGCAAGCGCAGCGGCTGATTACGAGTGGCAGGATATCGAACGCGTGGTCGCCATTGGCGATCTGCACGGCGACTATGAGCAGTATATCGAGCTACTCGAAATCAATGGACTCGTAGACTCGCGACTTGCCTGGATTGGCGGCAAGTCACACCTGGTTCAACTCGGTGACATTCCCGATCGCGGCCCGGATTCACTAAAAATAATCCGCCACATGATGAAGCTGGAGAAACAGGCCGCGCGCAAGGGTGGCAAGGTGCATCCTCTCATCGGCAATCACGAGGCGATGAACATCGAGGGTGATCTGCGCTATGTCCACCCGCAAGAATACGCGGTGTTGATCACCCGTAGCTCAGCCAGGTTACAGGACACCTACGTTACCCGCGTCTTTGAGTACTTCAAGCAGCATCCGGCAGCGCGAGGGGCGCCGCCAGGCAGTCATGAGGACGGGCGCGTGGGGTGGGTGGGGGCGCTGGCGGGGTGAGCCTCGAGGAGCTGCTCAAGGCCAAGCGCGGGCCGCTCGAGGTC
>CAYGNA010000698.1:0-1916 GCA_964351065.1 uncultured Pseudomonadales bacterium | reverse complement strand
CCCCACAAGCGCGCAAGCGCGCTGGCGATTTATGCGACAGGTACACCCATTGGTATCTTGCTTGGGCTCATGTTGGGTGGTTGGTTGAACGAGGCATTTGGGTGGCGGACGGCGTTTTTCGTGGTGGGTGCGCCTGGGGTATTGTTAGCTTTCGTCGTCTGGTTCACTGTAAAAGAACCTAATTTGCGAAGCGTCGCGGAGAGACGTGATGATCAGGTCAGCCTGACTGAGGTCTTTCGTTACCTGAAGGGCCTGAAATCGTTTAGATATCTCGTTATTGCGTCTTCATTGCATGCATTCGCTGCCTACGGCGTGCTGCAATGGACACCGACCTTCCTGATTCGAACCCACGGCATGAGCACCACGCAGCTTGGTCTCTACCTTGGACTCATTATTGGCACCACTGGCGTACTGGGAGTACTGGCAGGTGGTTTTCTCGCCGATCGCCTTTCGCACGTGGACAAGCGCTGGTATGTCTGGCTTCCTGGGCTTGCGATGATCATTTCTGTACCGTTTTATCTGGGCATATTTCTTTCTCCCAGTCCCTGGATGGCATTGGGCTTTTTTATTGTGCCCAACTTCCTGGGCAACAGTTTCATGGGGCCAGCATTTGCAACTGTGCAGTCTCTGTCACCACCACATATGCGATCAGTCGCCGCCGCCGTTTTCCTGTTTGTGATCAATATTGTCGGGCTCGGCCTGGGACCGCAGGCAGTTGGGATCATGAGCGATCTATTGCGACCGGCGTTCGAACAGGATTCGCTGCGCTGGGCGCTATCAGTTGTCGTGTTGTTCAAAGGAGTCGCGGCCTACTTCTATTGGGTTGCGTCCCGAAGCTTACGTGATGAGCTCGAGCGAGTACCCGCGTAATGGACAAGCCATACACCATCTATGGATCTGAAATGTCGCCCTATTCGCACAAAGTGCGTTCATGGTTTCGATATAAGAACATTCCACACGTATGGGTACCGAGCGGTCCGGGGTCAAATGACCCGAATTACAAGCGACACGCGCGATTGGCAATTGTTCCAACGGTTGTGTTGCCTGATGACGAGACCGCGCTTCAGGATTCAACACCGATCATTGAGAAACTGGAGGCGGAGTACCCTTTGCCCGTGATTGATCCCCAGAGCACTGCGCTTACATTCCTTTCGACGATGCTCGAAGAATTCGGGGATGAGTGGGGTAACAAGCTGATGTTCCACCTGCGCTGGTACGCAGACGTGGACATGGCGGCTTCATCGTTGCGCGCAGCACGACTGGCATTGCCGGACGGGACTGACGAAGATGTCACCAAACGTGCGGCAATGGTTAGAGAACGTATGTCAGGTCGTGGCCACTTCGTTGGTTCGAGTGATCAGACAGCGCCGCTCATTACCGCCTACTTTGTGGAGTTGCTCGATATCCTGCAGCGCCATCTTGAGACGCGTAAGTACCTCTTCGGTGCTCGTCCTGCATTGGGCGATTTTGGACTTGCTGCCCAGATTTATCATGCTTCATCAGATCCCACAGGGGGATCGATTATCCGCGCCCGGGCACCATCTGTTCTGGAATGGTGTTCTCGAATGATCGACCCTCGCGACGATGGTCCTTTTGAGGCGTGGACGACACTTGAACCGACAATGATGCCGCTGCTGAAGTACATCGGACGCTATTTTCTGCCCTGGAGTGATGCCAATGCCCGCGCGCTCGCAAGTGGCGAGAACATGTTCGCGGTACAGCTTGAGGGGCGGATTTATGAGCAGCCGCCGCAAAAATACCACGCAAAATCGCTGGCGGTTCTGCGTGAAAAGTATCGATCTGTCGCCAATGATTCGAATCTGCGTGAAATACTGAACGCCTCGAATTGTGTCGACCTGTTAGAAGCTCAATCGTAGTTGTTGCCAAGGAGGCAGTAATGTCGGATCTAGAAAGGC
>CAYGNA010000697.1:0-1926 GCA_964351065.1 uncultured Pseudomonadales bacterium | reverse complement strand
CTGGCGTGGGCTGGATCCCCTATGTCCTGGAGCGAATGGATTACGAGTGGGAGGATCAATTTCAGCATCTGGAACTGAAGATGAAACCGAGCGAATACTGGCGCCGCCAGATGTCTGTAACGTTCCAGATGGATGAAACCGGTATTGCTAATATTGGCCGGATTGGTGCCGAAACCCTACTCTGGGGTTCGGATTTTCCGCATCCGGATGGGATCTGGCCGGATTCCGCGGAGATTAACAACAGGCAACTCGCCACGCTGAGCGATGAACAGCGTCGAATGGTTCTGCATGACAATGCAGTGCGACTCTATGGGTTCCCGTCTATTTACTGAAAAGGATTGATTTAGCCAGGAGCAAGAGATGACGCAAAGATTAAGGGGTAAAGTCGTCATGATCACAGGCGCGGCCCGTGGCATGGGTGAATGTGAAGCAAGACTGTGTGCTGCAGAAGGTGCCGGGCTGGTGCTTGGCGATATCCTCGAGGAACCACTCAGTGCCCTGGCATCGGAGCTCGAAGCAGCGGGACATGAGGTGGTTGCACTGCGCCAGGATGTGACGCAGGAGCGTGACTGGGCAAGTCTCGTCGCCGTAGCTCGAGAACGGTTTGGCCGGCTGGATGTTCTGGTTAACAACGCAGGTATTCTGGATACATCAGGAGTTGAAGATTCGACGCTGGATGGCTGGTACCGGGTGATAGCCGTCAAGCAGTCAGGTGTGTGGCTGGGAATGAAAGCCGTGCTACCGCTGATGAAAGAAAGCGGTGGAGGTTCCATTGTTAACAAGAGTTCGATTTACGGCATTGTAGGCAGTGGCGGTTCTGCGGCTTATCATGCCAGTAAAGGTGCAGTCCGCATCCTGACCAAGACGGCGGCACTGGAAATGGCGGTCCACGGCATCAGGGTGAATTCGGTACATCCGGGATTTATCGAAACGCCAATGATTGAACAAGCGCTGCCGGAGCTCAACGCACCAATGCTTGACCTGATCAGTCAGCAGGTACCGCTCGGCCGGATAGGCCAGCCTGAGGATATTGCCCTCGGCGTTTTGTATCTGGCAAGTGATGAGTCATCCTACGTCACCGGCACGGAACTGATCATAGATGGTGGTGTAACGGCCCGTTGAATGCGGTCTGATGATAAGCGGAGTCAAATATGAGCCAGTACGAGCTCAGCTCAGAACAGAAGCTGCTGCAGGACACGGTTCGAAGATTTGCACTTGAAAAAGTTGCGCCACGGGCGCAGCAGATAGACGAAAGTGCAGAGTATCCTCAGGACATGTTTGAGGCGCTGACTGAACTGGGTCTGTTTGCACTGCCCTTTCCGGAAGAATATGGCGGCGCTAACAGCATGTTATCGTCCTGCCTGGCGGTAGAGGAGCTTGGACGTATCTGCTACAACACTGCTTACCTGTTGATTGTCCAGTGGGTACCGTTCGGCGCCATCCTGTATGGCGGCAGTCAGGTGCAGAAAGACAAATATCTGTCGGCACTGGCTGCCGGCAAGATGCGGTCTGCGATCGCTGTGACCGAGGCGAGTGGCGGTTCTGACGTAGCCGGTATCAGGACCCGGGCAAAAAAGATTGACGGTGGCTACCGGCTCACCGGTGAGAAAGTGTTCTGTACCAATGCAGCGATTGCGGACTTCATTGTGGTGGCTGCCAAAACCGATCCGAGCAAACGTCACGGAGGTATCAGCGCTTTCATAGTCGAGAAGGACTCAGCAGGGTTTGAGATCGGCAAAAGTGAACGCAAGCTCGGATCCCGTGGCCTGCCTTCCTCTCCTCTCTATTTTAATGAATGTTTTGTGCCAGAGACTAACCGTCTTGGTCCCGAGGGGAAAGGGTTTAATCTGGTGATGGAGGCGTTTAACAAGAGTCGGCCGGTCATCGGTGACAGAGGGGTTGGCCTTGCGCAGGGTGCCATTGATC
>CAYGNA010000696.1:0-1929 GCA_964351065.1 uncultured Pseudomonadales bacterium | reverse complement strand
GCGTAATCTGCGTGGACGTTAGAAAAGGGCCCCCAAAAGGCATACGTGAGCCGACAATACCCGGCCCACCTTCAATCTTGCGAACCAGGTAGCTGCTGTCCGGCGCAAAGGGCTCAATATAATCAAGTCCACCCACGCCCGAGGGCACGTTGACTGTGCTGGCGAACGTCTGACCAGCACGCAGGTCGGGGGAAGATGTATGGCAGCTTGCACATCTTGACGTCAAAATGCTCTGAACGTCTTCCAGCGTCGCGCCCTGACTCGTTACTGCCATCAACATCAGCTGAGCAGTAAAAAATACAATCTTCAGTTTCAAAGGACCACCTCGTTTACGCGGCCATAGCAGATATCAATTTGGCCAATTCAGATAATCCTAGTATCTTAGTCGACTTCAGAGCAACCCTGGTAAGACGATAGCATGAGAAGCTACCTACTGCTGCTTGCTGCCTTAACCGGTATCTGGTCGACTGCCGCAATCTCCGCAGAAACACCGGTTCCTGGGGAGGTGGCGCCAGACATCACCTTACCGGTGCTCAGCGGGGAGGAAACCAGGCGCTTGTCTGCGCTGCGCGGCAAGGTTGTGCTAGTCGATTTCTGGGCCTCCTGGTGTGGGCCCTGCAAAGTTTCATTGCCGGTGCTTTCCGAATTGAACAGCGAATTCTCCGACCGGGGCTTTGAGGTGATGGCCGTTAATGTTGATAAAGATCCCGCCAAGGCAATAAAATTTCTCAAGCGCACGCCGGTAACCTATCAGAGTCTGCATGACGCCGAAGGTGAGACCCCGAAACTTCTGAACATCAAGGCGATGCCTACGTCCTTACTGGTAGATCGGGAAGGCATTATTCGCATGGTTCATCCTGGTTTTCGACCCGGCGATGAAACCCTGCTACGTGAGGAGATTCTGAAACTGCTATGAAAAAAATTTACCTGCTGTGTTTTTGCATCTCTGGCCTTTTTTGTATCGCCGGCTGCGAGACTGTTGCACCCTGGGAGCGCGATCTGTTGGCCCGTCCGGAAATGCTGCTTGACCCCAACCGGAATGCCGCCGCACTCAAAGACCAGGTGTACTTCAGCAAAGAAGCCTCCAGCGGTGGCGCTGCTGCCGCAGGCGCCGGCTGCGGCTGTAACTGAACGTGGCCAGCGTCAACCCGCTTTCTGCTTTGACCGCTGCTGCCCTGGCACTGCCGGCGTGCAGTGCAACCCAGCCAGCGCAGTCAGTGATTGCCGTCACGGCCTCGCGCTATGATGAAAAAGCCGTACCCGCAGATCGTGTGGTTGCAGGCGCAGCAGATCGTTACGGTATCGACATTGGCCAGTTTTACCTACTTCGTCCCATTGGTCGGAACTGGTCACTCGCGCTGGACGCAACCCGGGAGGCAATGAGCGGCGCCTCACCCTGGGGGACCGTCCTGGACGCCTCCGGCGTGCCGGAACTGATCATGTCTGGCGCAACAATTGCCGACAAGCGCACAGAGATCGGCGTTGGCGTGACACGCTACTTTGATAACGCCAGCTATTCTGTGACGCTCAATCGCTCAACAGAGGATGACTACCAAGGCACAGGCATCAGCCTTGGCGGCGAGTGGTCAATGCGAGAGGGTTTGACCACGCTCTTTGGCGGTATCAACTATTCTTCTGACGAACTGGCTCCGTCCGACGCCGCCCTGTTCGGCAGGGTGCCGACTGCGAACAAGAACCGACGTGGGGTTTCTGTTGGCGTCACCCAGATTCTTGGCCGCGACTCACTCATCCAGGCAAGTGCGGGATTTTCACAGCAGCGCGGCTTTCTGTCTGACCCCTACAAACTTCGGGACGTACGCCCCAGCGCGCGCAACCAGCGGTTTGTCAGCGCACGTTATCGTCATTATGTTGAAGCGGTAAGTGCGGCGGCACATCTTGACTATCGATATTTTCAGGATAGCTACGGCG
>CAYGNA010000695.1:0-1939 GCA_964351065.1 uncultured Pseudomonadales bacterium | reverse complement strand
GGTGCCCAATGCGGCAGTGCCTGATTGTCAGGATTGCCTGTACGGGCAAAAGCAAGCCAGGTTTCACTCATCATGTTAGCCATGTACTGCGTAGCCTCGGTTGCAGGACCGACCATCTGGGGCGCTTTGGTCACATTGTCAAACATGAAAGGCAAGTCTAGGGAGTGCGGCGTGATTCGGCGACCACCTTCTGCCGGCGTTCTCCACATAAGGCGATAGGAATACACTGGCGCGCCGCCCTGTCTTGCCTTCGCTTCTGTCTGTAGCAAACTATCAAGCCAGTAACCACGCGCGGTCGTAATTTTGAAGAAGAGTTCCGATGGCGACGCAAGCGAACTGGTCTTCCTGGCGAGAGCGCGGCGGAAACTGCTGTAATGATTGGCAGCGGTGCGAGTAGCCTGGCACTGGACGTCAGTGATGAGTCGGCTATTGAAGCGCTCGTACATGAGGTTGAAGCCAGCCAGGGTGGGATCGATATCTTTGTGTCCAATGCGGGCTATGGCCAATGTTGCTGCACCGGGCAGGAATCTGATTCTGGCGGCTGATTCCTGATGATCTTTGTCCCCATTGATGCCTGGGCTAAGCTGGCCGTAAGCGGAATCTGTTTCTTGTGTCTTGAAGATGATGAAGCGACACAGGGTAGATTCAGGTGTGCGACGGGAGGGCAACCGCTGGCATGAGTGGTGCTGTCGATAAAGTGGCCCGTTAATCCTGTCCCAGTGCCTTGTCAACACGAGCGGCCTTGACCGGGTCCCACCACCAGGTATCTGGAAACCCGCCAAGATCACGGGACTGAATCTCAGGTTTACCATACCTGTTCCACAACACCATGCGCACACCGTCGACCAGGCGTGTTGGAATGAAGTAGAACTGCCAGTACAAGACTCGATCGAGTGCGCGAGCGGCGTTTGTCAACTCCTCGCGGCTGCTCGCGCTCATCAGGTGAGCAACCAGGGCATCGATCACCGGCGAACTGAGATGGGCGAAGTTCGCCATCCCGCGGCTTTGCGAATGCAAGTAGGCAGGGACTTCCTGGTTTGGGGGCATGGCGATCGCCAGACTGCCGAATACCGCATCACCCCTGTTAGCTCGCCGCAAGCTGATGTACTGCGCGCTCTCAACCAGGCGAATCCGCGCCTTGATGCCAAGCCGTTGCAATCGCTCCACGTATGGCAGCAGCGCACGTTGGCCGCCAGCCGCAGCGACCAGGAACTCAATCTCGAATACGTCACCTGCCAAATTGCGGAGTTGCCCGTCCTGATAGCGCCAGCCGGATTCAATGAGCAAGCTCTGTGCCTGAACGAGCGCATCACGTCGACTCAGACGGGTACCGGGATCGCCGGCAAAGGGTGGAGTCGTAAAAACCCGGCTGGGCAATTCTTCGCGAAATGGTTCGAGCAGGGCAAGTTCACCCGGTGCGGGCATTCCCGTCGCGGCCAGGAAAGTACCATGAAAAAAACTCTGTGGCTTTTCATAGACGTCATAGTCAAACACCGCGTTCATCCACTCAAAGTCGAACGCCCGAAACAGAGCCTCACGCACGCGGACGTCCTGAAATCGTTCCTGGCTCTGGTTAAACGCGATGGCAGAGACAACGCCCATGTACTGGCGGAATTCATACTGTATCTGCAACAGCAACCCGGCCTCACGCTCGGGTCCGCCATACCCGGTGACCCACTGTGCTGCACTGGGCTCGTTGAACACATCCAGCAAACCCTTGCGAAAAGCCTCGCGCTGCACAGTTGCATCCCGATAGACCTCATGCCTGATAACGTCCAGGTTATGCCGGCCCTTGTGTATGCCCAGGTCTTTGCCCCAGTAGTCGTCGACACGTTCAAACTCAATGAACTTTCCGAGTTCGAATTTGCCAACGCGGTAAGGACCGCTGGATAGTGCGGGTTCTGTAGTCGTTTGGGTTATGTTCCGCTCACGCCAATAG
>CAYGNA010000694.1:0-1952 GCA_964351065.1 uncultured Pseudomonadales bacterium | reverse complement strand
GACACCGCCGGAGGCATCATCATTGCGCAGGAACATATGACAGCGCTCCAGAACGAGCCCGAAATGTACCTCTATCATCTCTGCACGCTGCCCCCAGACATTGCTCAGCCAGAATGTCTGGTCACCCCGACGGACACACCACTCATCAAAGGTGCCTACCTTTCGCTGGAACAGCACCTGGGCGACAACGGCGCCATCTGCCACAATGGCGTCTTTATCGAAGAACACGTCATAAAGTCGCCCCTCGGCGAGTTCCAGCGAAGAACTCTTACAGCTGACCGGTCTGCCAGCCTGGGTTTCAACCAGTCGGCTCCCTTCACACAGGCACTCCAGCCGGTTGCGTTGTCCAATGAAGTCCGCGACGAACGCGGATGCAGGCGCAGAAAAAAGCTCGTCTGGTGTACCCAATTGCTCAAGTCGACCGCCATTCATGACGCCAATTCGATCACTGACTGTCAATGCTTCTTCCTGGTCATGCGTCACCATAACCACCGGCAGTCCCAGGTCTCGTTGAATGATGCGGACCTCGGTCCTGAGTTCCTCCCGGAGTTGCGCGTCCAGGGCCGAGAAAGGCTCATCCAGCAGCAAGACCCGCGGTTCCTGCGCCAATGCCCGGGCTAACGCAATTCGCTGGGCCTGGCCACCCGAGATATTGGATATTGATCGACGTGCAAGAGGTGCCAGTTTCATCAGTTCAAGCAGCGCTTCCCCCCGCCGACCGCGATCAGTACGCGACAGGCCGCGACTTCGAAGCGGAAACGTCACGTTGTCAATAACATTCAGGTGCGGGAACAGAGCGAGGCTTTGAAACACCATTCCAAAGTCCCTGGACTCGGTTCTTGCGTGTGTAATGTCAGTACCAAAAGCACTCACTGTGCCGCCATGCACCTGCTGGAGCCCCGCAATGCACCGAAGCAACGTTGTCTTGCCACAGCCCGACGGGCCAAGCAACGAGATGAACTCTCCTGGTGCAACATCAAGGTTTATGCCCCTTAATATGGCATTTCCGCCCAACTCAACCTGAACGTTTCTGAGTGACAATGCCTTCACTGGTACGGTTATCTCCGCCGCTTGCGCCGCTGCAAATATTGTCTGCACGGTTCTCTGCAAGAACAATGCCGCGGCATGCTTCTTGCGTCTCGTAAACGACTAATCGGGTAACAATCACACCAGGAAGCGCCATGGTCACTCGTCGAAGACTTCTTCAACTCGGGGCAGCGCTTGCTGCCGCACCCGTGGTTTTGAAAAGCAGAGCAGCAGAACCACTGCGCATATCAGCGTTTGGCGGGTTCTTTGAGCGAACCCTGGGTGAATCTGTAATCAAAAAGTTCACAGCAGAAACCGGTATACCCGTACAAACAGTTAGCCAGGGTGCAGGCGATGACTGGCTGTTTGGCCTCGTTCGTGCGACCCGCGCCAACCTGGCACCGGTGGACCTGACGCTACTCACAGAGGTTGGACTAATACGCATGATGAACATGGGCAATGTCCTGCAGCCAATCAATGCGGACATTTTGCCCAACGCCAGGCGTGTGCCACAGAAGTATGTGTTCCGGCACCAGGATCGCGTGTATGGCGTCGCGGCAGTCTCATGGTACCAGTCGCTTGCGATTAACCCCGACGCTGTGCCGGAGCCACCCACTTCCTGGAAAGATATCCTTGAAGACGAGAAGTACCAGGGCAAGCTTGGACTCAACGGCAATTACGATGGTGGCCTACTGGAGATAGTTGCCAGCACTTACTTTGATGGCAATTCAACCCTTGCAACTAACGAGGGAATTGAGGCTGTAATGGGTAAAATTGCCGAGCTCAAGCCCCGGACCAGGATTTGGTGGACTGCCGAGAGCCAGATGGAACAGGCACTAAGAAATCAGGAGGTCATTGCCGGCACCTACTACCACGACGTGGCTAACCTGCTGCAGCAGGACGGTTTTCCGATTCGCTCCATTTTC
>CAYGNA010000693.1:0-1956 GCA_964351065.1 uncultured Pseudomonadales bacterium | reverse complement strand
TACCCAACGCCGACCGACCCAGCGTTTAATGCCCCGCACCCGCACGCACTTTAGGCGCGTGCTCGGTAGAGTTCGAGGTTGTAAATGTGCGATAAAGCAGGCCATTCATTTTGTCGATAAGGGTAACCGAATGATTCACTGGTCCCACTCCCGAGCAAGCCTGCTGCTTTGCCTCGCCCTCGGTTGTCACCTGGTGATGGCTGAGGATTCGCCGTTGCCTGTTGGCATGTCCGATACAGAGGGTTCAGCCTGGAACATAGGTGAACGAATGCTGCCTCCGCCTGCGGGGGCCAGCGCTCAAGTGCGTTCATCAATTGCTCAGTCACCACAACCTGATATTGCCGCGCGCAAGCGGACGACACCGGTGACTGCCTCCGACTGGGACGCGATGATCAAGGCGCGTAAATCCACCCGCGACGTTGTGCTTGCTGATCTGGACAAAATGTTCAACGTATCGACACAGCCAGCCGTGATCAACAAGGTCGCTGTATATCGGATCACACCCAATAGTCCTGCCACGGTGCACACGCACCACCTCTTTATCTATTTGCATGGCGGCGCCTACGTGTTTGGCGGTGGTACTGGTGGCCTGACAGAGGCGGCGCGTATCGCGGCGACGTCAGGCATACCCGTCATCTCAATCGACTATCGCATGCCGCCGGATCATCCGTTTCCTGCAGCCATTGACGATGTGATGACGGTTTATCGCGAACTACTGAAGGTGCATTCGCCTGATGCGATGGCCATTGGTGGCACTTCCGCTGGTGGTGGTCTCGCGCTGGCATCGGTGCACAAGATGAAACAGCTGGCTTTGCCTATTGTCGGCGCTGTTTACGGCGGCACGCCCTGGGCAGACCTGACCAAAACCGGTGAAACGCTGTATATCAATGAGGGTATCGATCGAGTGCTTGTCACTTATGACGCCATGCTTGGCGCTGCGGCTCGACTCTATGCAAACGGCCATGATATGCGTGACCCGCTGCTTTCACCTGTCTATGGTGACTTTACGGGATTTCCGCCAACGTACCTGGTTACCGGCACTCGTGACATGTTTCTGAGTGACACCGCCAGAACTCATCGAAAGTTACGCACTGCAGGCGTGCTGGCAGACCTCAATGTCTATGAGGGTTTGTCACATGCGGGCTACTCGGTTGTGCCAGACTCACCCGAATCTGCGCAGGTGTATGGTGAGCTTGCGGCTTTTCTGGCGACGCACTTACACTAGCACCAACAACGCTAACAACAGAGCAATAGAAAAGCAGGTATACACACTTTGATCTCAAATTGATGCGCGTGGACGCACAACTCATCGTCCCACTGGGCTTGATGATTCACAGGCGGTAGTTAGCGCGCTCCCTGGTAAAATGCTGCTGGCAATGCCTGAAAAAGCGCTCCGTTACCCGGGTCATGGGTACCTCACTTGAGCGTATGAATCCATACTCATGTTGTATACGTGGCAGGAAAGGGCGAAATTCGATGCCTTCACCCCGGTATTGCAGCCCCAGCAACTCGTTGACAACGGCAATACCCACGCCACCACGGGCCAAGGCACAGGCCGAACCCACCGTATGTGTTTCTACCCTGACCAGGGGACGGATACCCACGGTAGCGAAGGCGTTATCAATTTCTCGCCGCGATTGCCGCCCTTTGCCCAGCAGGATCAGCGGTTCCCTGCTCAGTTGGTGTGCCTGGATTTTCTTGCGCGCCGTCAGCGGATGTCCGACTGGCAGCACACACACCGAACCTGAACGGAAGAGCGAATCGCAACGCAAGCCCGGGTAATCGGCAGGCATGCGCACGAAACCACAATCCATCGCACGCAGAACCACCATGTCTCGTGCGGTCTCCATGCTCTGCGAATCCAAATTCACATACACTCGTGGGTGTTGCTGCAGGAAGTCCGAAATCAGCCGGGGCAGGATGGTTTCCGCCAGACTGGGTGGCGCGACGATGGAC
>CAYGNA010000692.1:0-1962 GCA_964351065.1 uncultured Pseudomonadales bacterium | reverse complement strand
CTGCTCGAAGCCACCATGAGATTCTCCGCACAAAACGCTATTCGACCCTTTCTGTCGGCTTTCCCAACAGATACGCTTGCGTTCATCCGGGAATGTGCGGCTGATGACAACTACCATGTTCGGCGTCTGGCGACCGAGGGGACACGCCCCCTCCTCCCCTGGTCAATGCGGGTCAACCTGCCACAAGAGCCAGTACTCGAGGTACTCGATGTGTTGCATGCAGACGCCACGCGCTACGTCACGCGTTCAGTGGCCAACCATCTCAATGACATCGCAAAATCGAAGCCGCGCGTGGTCATCCAGCAACTGAAACGCTGGCAGAAGGCAGACCGCCAGGTGCCAGCCGAACTCGAATGGATAACTCGCCATGCGCTCCGCACGCTCATCCGAAACGATCATCCTGATGCGCTTGCGCTCCTCGGCTACCCAAAAAAACCGGCAATCACAGTAGACCGCTTTGAGTTACCCCCTATGGTGCACGTGGGTAAGACGCTGGAGGTCAGCCTGCATCTGACATCGCAACGATCACAAGCGCTCCTCATTGCGATGAAAATCTACTATCGAAAAGCCAACGGCAGTCTCACCGTCAAAGTGTTCAAGGTTAAAGACACAACGCTTGCCAAAGGCGAGACGTTGTCCATCGCAAAGCGGCAACTGTTCCGACCTATGACAACCCGCACGCTTTACCCTGGCGAACACCGCGTCGAAATGGTGGCAAACGGCGTTGTCATCGCGGGCGGCAGATTCGAACTGACAACATCCTAAACCTGGCCTGTCATCCTAACCTTGGCCAACAATGTCGTTGACCACTTCGGACAGACTGCCTGTGTTCGAACGGCTGTGCGGGAAACTTAGCGCAACCATTGCGGGGTGATATAATCCCGCCAGCCACGGAGAGGTGACAGAGTGGCCGAATGTGCCTGATTCGAAATCAGGTGAACACGCAAGTGTTCCGAGGGTTCGAATCCCTCCCTCTCCGCCATGTTTATATGGATCAATAGGTTAGCTTCAGACCTTAAAGATTACCAACCTCCAAACCCATAGTTCCGTATCGACGCCCCCTCCAGATTCAAAGGATCTGAGTTAAGCCGGATTCCAGTTCCCCAAGTTTCGGCAACAAATGAGCAGGAGGGCTCAAGACCTACACACCACCATATGTGGCCCTATATTCTGTAGGTATGTCCACTGGATAAAAGCTCCCGGCAAACGCAAGAACAATTAGCAACGATGCCAGTGCACCGATAGCAATAATTACATAGCCCAGTCGGTTACGCGTTTCAATGACCAAATGTTCGCGGGACAGCCAATGAAATGCGCAAGCCAAATGGCCGAATATCGCCAGGACGGCCAGGAAGTAGTACGGAACAAAAAAGTACTGAAGTGGATTGATATGCATGCCAGCGGCAGCAAAATAAAAGTTGGTATCGAGGTTAAAAAAGTAACGCCCGAACAAAACAGCGCCAACGTGATTCAGAAGGAAGAAAGCGAGATAGCCGCCTGAAATAGCTTGAAGCCGTTCATAAAAGTCTTGCCGCACCCCCCAACGACTCTTGATTAAAAAGAACCCCGAGCCAACCTGGATAAACACACAACTCAGCAGCAATACCTCAACAATCGGTAGCCGGTAGATAAGCCGAAAGGCTTCCATGAAAGCAATGTGCTCATCAATACCACCAAGGGCTACCAGGTGATTGAACAAATGAACCGCAATGAATCCTCCGATGACGCACGCAGACAAGCGATGTAACGTATGAACCATTGATTTTCTCCCTGCAGACCTGGCACCAATTTATGCGTCGTGACACAGCAGACGGACCTGGAGTATGTGTGCCTGAGCAATGTAGCTGTCGGCGCAATTGGAAGTTCCTACGGAACAGTAGGCTTCCCCTGCCGGAGTCTCTGGCATCATAGTGCCACTGATAATTTTCAGCATGAGGGAGTCCAAACGATGCAGTGTACGAC
>CAYGNA010000691.1:0-1971 GCA_964351065.1 uncultured Pseudomonadales bacterium | reverse complement strand
GCTATTCGGCCAGCGACAAGAGCCGCCTCATCTATGAAGGTGATTTTATTGACACGATCACCAGTCGCAACAAACAGCTGTTGCAGGCCGGCTTAAACTGGCATGGACGCTGGAATTTTGACGATAATGCGCTGGAAAATGCTGCTGTTTCCCTGAACGTGGATTATCACCGGGGCCAGACACAAACACGCAGTCTGTACCTTGGACTCAGACTGACCAAACAATGGCAGCCGGATCCTGAAGACATACTGCTGCTTGGTGGTATACGAGGCCTGCGAGGCTACCCGGCAAATTTCCTTGCGGGTGACGCGACGTACCTGTTGACGGCAGAACAGCGAATTTTCACCAACCTGAACCCGCTCTCCCTGTTTAACGTAGGTTTCGTCGCTTTCTTTGACGCCGGCAAGACCTCACCCTGGGATTTCGGCACAGACGACGGTTGGTTAGCAGACGTGGGGCTGGGACTAAGGCTCGTGTCCGACAAGACCGACCGGGATCGCGTGATCCACATTGATGTGGGTTACCCGTTGCGCAAGCTTGAGGGCGCAACGGGCGTCCAGCTACTGGTCGAGGTCAAGAAAACACTCTAGCAGCCCATGCAAACCAATGTATTAGCGTGCCGTTTCCAGCACACAGGCATTACGCAGTAACTTGAAAGGTTGGTCGCAGACCCACCGTGTGCCAGAGTAATCCAGATGAGCATTGGCCGGCACTGCCACCGCGATACAAGCACCATCGGTCGCCATGTAACCTCTTTCACAGCGCCAACCGGAGCGATCGCCAGCATACAGGTAACCGTTTTCTGGCACGACTACCACCACACAGGCATCATCGAGTTCCCGGTAACCTCGCGAGCATGACCAACCCTGTTGGTAAGCCGAGTTGTTCAGATAGGCGTTGTCAGGCACCTCAATCACGTGACAGCTATCTTTATCAGCGCGGTAACCTCGATCACATTCCCAACCGTTGCCGTAGCTTGATCCTGTCAGGTACGCGTTTGCGGGCAGGTCAATCATGACGCAACCGTCATTCGATCGGGAAAATCCCCGCTCACAGGTCCAGCCATCGGAAGCCTCATTCAGATAGGCATCAGCAGGCAGAACAATTTTTTCGCAAACATCGCTCAATCGACGAAACCCGCGATCACAGCGCCAGCTTTCCCCAAATGCATCAATAAAGCCGTTTTTTGGTACATCCACAGCGACACATTTGCCGCCGCGCTCTGTGAACCCAAATGAACATCGCCAACCGCTGCCGCCATAGGAGGTAGTTGCGTAGCTGTTGACCGGTATAGTCGCCGCAACAGCCTCGATACAAACGGCCTGAAACAAACAACATGAGATTACAAACACGAACTTAACGTAGCGCATACGGACATCCGCCGGGCGCTGGATGAAGGAGTGGTGAAGGGTAGAAAAGGCAGGCTCGGGCGCGCATCTTAGCAGCTACCGTCTTCAATTACCCTGTTCTCCCGGTACCTTCAGTGCGAAGGAGCCTCTCCTGCGGCAAGGCGTGACAGGGATGCCTCATCAAACCGGTACTGCGTTCGACAAAATTCGCAGGTCAATGCAACCTCGTTGGCTTCTGCAAACATCTCAGCAAGCGCTTCGGTGCCAAGCGAAATGAGTGAATTCGCCAACCGCTGTTCGTTGCAGCTACAGGCGAAGTGGACCTGCGCCGATTCGAACACCTCTACCGTTTCCTGCGCAAAGAGTCGGGAGAGTGTTGTTGGGTGGTCCAGGGACATCAGTTCCGTTGATGTCAGCGACGAACCAAGTATAGAGAGGTGTTGCCACTGATCGTCCCGTCGACGCCTGTCTGGTACAAGCTGGGCTGGCAACTGCTGTAACAGAAATCCACCCGCGCTCTCGTCAGAGGCAGTCAGGCGAATCAGCGTAGACAATTGCTCGGATTGTCGAAAGTAGTGTTCAAGGCACTCTGCCAGCGAGTCACCCACGAGCGGTACCAGGC
>CAYGNA010000690.1:0-1972 GCA_964351065.1 uncultured Pseudomonadales bacterium | reverse complement strand
AGCAGAGTCACTTTGCGACCACCACCGGACTGCCCAAAAATCATGATGTTGTCGGGGTCGCCGCCGAAACTTGAGATGTTTTCCTGTACCCATTTCAATGCTGCAACCAGGTCGAGATAACCGGCGTTGGCTGAGCCGGCAAATGCCTCGCCAAACACATCTTCCAGGTGACAATGCCCGAAGATGCCCAGCCTGTGGTTGACGGTAACAACAACCACATCACCACGATTGGCAAGATTTGTGCCGTCGTACAGCATGCTGGAACCACTGCCGGCCTCGAAACCGCCACCATGCAACCAGACAAGCACAGGCCGTTTGGTTGTATCAGTCGCCGGCGTCCATACGTTCAGGACAAGGCAATTCTCACCCATTTCAGGACGATGCCCATCCCACCCTCCTTCAGCAAGCCGACCGGGCATCTGCGGCGCTGTCTCACCATAATCGAAACAGTCCCGCACCCCGGTCCAGGACACAGGCGGTTGTGGTGGTAAAAACCGGTTAGCGCCGCTAGTGGACGCGCCATAGGGAATTCCTCTAAATATGGAAACACCCTTGAATATCTCGCCACGAACCTGACCATTGCCGGTTTCAACGGTCGAAGTCAAATCTACACCAGTGGATCGCGTGTTGCCGTTGCTCATTTGAGCTCCCTCGGTTGACGTAAACTACGCAGTGCGGTCAGTATCAGCGAAGCAGAAAAGTGACGCAACCGGACAAGTAGAATATGGCTAATAACACAACCGCCGCCCTGTGCGACTTTATCGCCAGCAGTTCGACGGCCGACTGGCCCGAGGAGACATTGGAACTGGGTCGCCGCCACATACTCGATACGTTGGCTTCTATTGTTATCTGTGGTGAGAGACCCAGTTCAAAGTTGTCACGCGAGTTTGCATTACAGCACAGTGGCAGTGTTTCCAACGGAGCACCGATTCTTGGCTCAACGCAGCAGGCCTCGCTGCCGGATGCTGTATTTGCCAGCGCAATGACTGCCCATGGTGCCGAAATCAACGATTTCTGCCCGTCTGCTTTTGTACAACCCGGGCCCTCCATTGTCAGCGCTGCGCTATGCACGGCCGCGGTCGACCATGCAAGCGGACGAGATGTTTTACGCGCTGTCATTACCGGTTATGAACTCGCCTGTCGCCTGCCCAAGGCACTGGGTATTAACAGGGGAAGAATGCTCGGCATCTCAAGCCATGGCTATGGACCGGTGCTAGGTACTGCAGCCGCAGTGGCCTCTTTAAGAAAATTCTCACCCGCACAGATCAATCACTTGTTGAGTTACTGTGCCCAGCAATTTTCTGGTTCCATGCAGTGGCTGCTTGATGTTGAGCATATCGAAAAATCATTTGTGTTCGCGGGCATGCCTGCTCGCAATGGCATGCACGCTGCCCTGTTGGCTGGTGCCGGCTTTACTGGAGTACCAGATGCGTTCGACACCAGGGGAGGCTGGTTTACCTCACGCCAGTTCCGTGCGGACGAGAGTGACTACAACCCCTCCTATCTGACAGAAGCTCTCGGCGAGCGATTCGAGATGCCACTGGTCGCTTACAAACGCTTTCCCGTTGGCGGCCCTACCCAGCCTGTTGTCCAGGCCATGCTGGCCCTGGTAGGTAAGGTGGATCGTACCGAGGTAGCACGCGTTGAAATCAATATGCCAGGTGCCGTAGACGCATTCGCCAATGCCGAGATGCCTGCGCTTAACTTGCCCTATCTTTGTTCTATCATCCTGATTGATGGCAAGCTGGATTTCGAGATGGCCGATTCGATGGAACGCAAGTCAACAGACGCGGAAGTTCATGCTTTGATGCCGCTCGTTCACGTTATCCACGATCCTGAACAGGAAGCTGTGCCCCGCAAAGAAAGTGCTCGAGTCACCATTTCACTCAAAAATGGCCGACAGGAAACCACGTTTGTTGAGCACGTACTTGGTTACCCGCCAAATCCGATGTCGCATGAAGATGTGGAAGAA
>CAYGNA010000689.1:0-1973 GCA_964351065.1 uncultured Pseudomonadales bacterium | reverse complement strand
CGTCGATGGCGCCGCAGGTGCCGTAACCGATGTCATACTGGCAACGCGGGTCACCTACCGGGTAGGTCTCGAACTCACCCGCGCTGTCAGTGATAACACCTGAAAGACCAGTGCCAGAAACGCTGCTGATCGCGTCGAACTGGGCGTACTCGGAGTTGGCACTGTCGTTCCTGAAAGACCCCGCGAAGTCTGGGTCAGACACCAGGTAGCGCATGTCGCTGTTGGCCCACTTGGGATCATCCTGTGAGTTAACACGGTCTCGCAGATAGTAGTTGGCGAAAACGCCAACGTTGGTCAGGCCATCATTAAACGATTGGCCCCACTCAACCGTAATGCGCTGGTCTTTCCTTGGAATATTGTCGTATGAGTCAGCCCGCAGACGTACGCGGAAGCCTTCAAAATCGTTGCGCAGAACATAGTTCACAACACCGGCCACCGCATCAGCACCATAGATAGCCGATGCACCGTCTTTCAGGACTTCTGCGCGGCGCAGGCCTGTCACGGGCAGTGACTGGGAGTTGACCGTGTTGACGGGGACAAAACTGCCTCCCACGGCTTCTGTTTGATAGCTGGCGGCATTGACCATGCGTCTGCCATTCAGCAGTACCAGGGTGTTACCGGTACCCAGGTTGCGCAGGTTGAATGCGCCAATGTCACCCCGTGCTGAGTTAACACCACCACTGATATTCTCCGACTCGCTGAAATAGTTCTGGCCCTGTTCCACCATGAACTCCAGCAGGTCTTCCCCGGAATTGACCCCAAGCGATTCGATGTCAGCTTCGGTCATGACCGAGACCGGCAATGCCTCGGTGATCTGTGCCCCCTTGATCTGGCTGCCCACGACAACAATCTCCTCCATGGGTCTTTCTTCTTCTGCCATGGCCGCGTTTACGGGCAGCAATAGCCCAGCGGCCAGGATGCTTAATCCAGCTCGATTCATACTCATTTCTCCGTTGTCCCCCAACTTTGATGGGCAGGTGGTGCCCAAAATGAACAAACGTATCCCTGCGGTGTCATCGCGATAGGTTATTAGCCAATACGGGCAGGTAAATAGGTTTGAGGGCGGATTCTAAACCCAAAAAGACAAGTATGCCTAGTCTAAAAGACCACGTATATCCGCGCTAAAAGTGGGGATTAATACTGCTCTAGGACCTGAGACAGGCTAACGGGCTAACAGTGCCGCAAATTTTGCGTTGAGATCGGCCAGGGCGTCGTCAATGGATTGGCCCCTTTGAACCACCCACTGACTGTCCTTTTTCAGCTTTAACTTTGCGGCAGCCAGCATGCGATCTACCTCAGCAGGCTGCGGTCCACCCTTGCCCATTCGGCTTTCCACCATCACTTTTGGATCCATGGCAGCACGAATGGCTACAACCGGCAGGGGTAGTTTTTCACCAATAGTTTCCTGATAGGTACTACGCAGCTGCCGGTCGGTCAGGTCCATGGGTCGCTTGCCCGTTGACCGGCCCAGTTTGGTCAGTTCAGACGCATAGTGATGGGCTTCGCGAAAGGGTAGGTCTGCATCTCTGACCAGCGTGTCGGCTATTTCGGTCATGGTTGAATAGTCTTCATTGAGTTCAGCCAGGGCGCGTTTCTCGTCAATGCGCAGGGCACCCACCACGCGGGCGTAGTTTCGATACATATCGCTGGCATCGTCGATCACCTGCGTGAGGGGTTCAATGCTGCGATAGTCGTTCATGCCGGAATTGGTGTTGTGGGCGTGGATGGCAACCGCCTGTGCACCTGCAACCACTGCTGATGCGTAGGAACGAACCCGGTCCAGTGCGCGGGGATTCGACTTCTGCGGCATGATGCTGCTCACATCACTTTGCCCTTCGCCAAGCAGCATCCAGGGTGCCGGGTCAGCGTACTGTGTGTGAATGTTCTGCATTAGCTGGCCGATGGGTATCGCTGAGACTTCAAGCGCATTGGCAAACTCCAGTCGTGTGTCTGCCGGTGACACAAGATTGGCG
>CAYGNA010000688.1:0-1975 GCA_964351065.1 uncultured Pseudomonadales bacterium | reverse complement strand
CCCAACTGGTGCGCACCGCTTAACAACAGCAAAATCACACCAGAAGAGCAGGCGAAGGTTAAAGAGAGCTACCCGGAGATCTTTGAAAAGTGCCTGCAGAACAGGGGTTGTTTTCTTCACACGCCGGTAGGGCGAAATACCTTCGATGATTCAGAGGAAGAGCGCCAGGCATTTTATGAGCAGAAGTATGCGGAACCGGGTTTCGGTATCTGGGTAGGCACCTACCAGGATACGCTGCTCGACGAAAAGGCAAATGCCGAGATCAGCCGGTTCGTTGCCAACAAGATCCGCTCGAGAGTCAATGATCGTGAACTGGCTGAAAAGCTGATACCTGATAATCACGGCTTCGGAACCCGTCGAGTACCGTTAGAGACAAAATATTACGAGGTCTTTAATCAGCGCAACGTCACACTGGTGGACCTCCGCGACACACCGATTGAAAGAATCACCACATCGGGAGTTCGAACCACCGCAGAGGACTATGATCTTGATATCCTGATATATGCAACAGGATTTGACGCTGTCACCGGCGCTTTTGATCACATTGACATTCGCGGTAAAGCCGGCATCAGCTTGTCGGACAGGTGGGAGGAACAGGTGGCTACCTATCTTGGTATCCAGGTGGTCGGATTCCCGAATATGTTTACGCTGGTGGGTCCTCAGAATTCGGCGACGCTGTGTAACATCCCCCGGTGCATTGAGCAGAATGTTGAGTGGGTGACCGAAACCATTGGTTACATGGAAGAGCAGGGTGCGTCAGAAATTGAACCATTACCGCAATCTCAGAAAGACTGGACACAATTGGTGGCGGATCTCATGAGCATGTCGCTGTTCATGAAAGTCCGGTCATGGATATCGGGTATCAACCTGAATGTACCGGGGCGTGACAAGCCCAGGTACGTCGTTTTCCCGGGCGGTGCGCCAATGTACAAGGAACTCTGCGACAACGAGGCTGCCAGCGGTTACCCGGGATTCAGGATCAGTTAACCGGTGCGTGTAACGTCAGGCCGCGATGTCCAGACGAACCTTCATATGCTTGACGCCGCCGATGAATCCTGACCGAAGCCTCTCTTCATTGCCAAGCAGTTCCACATCCTTCAGGCGAGCCAAAAGGCTCCTGAATACAGCTCTCAGTTCGTTGCGGGCGAGGTGCGCGCCAAGGCAGAGATGTTCACCAATGCCAAAGCCGAGATGCTGGTTGGGTTCCCGTAAGATGTCGAAGACATCCGGATTCTCGAACACGCTGCTGTCCCTGTTTGCCGAAGGGTAAAACAAGGTCAGGTGCTCGCCTGCCTTGATATCAACACCGTGCAGGTTGACATCGGTGTTGGGTGTTCGGCAGAAGTGAACAACTGGGCTGGTCCAACGCACGATTTCTTCGACCATGGGATACAGAGACTGATCGGGATTCTTACGCGCCATGTCCAGCTGCTCCGGATGCCGGATGAGCGCAAGCATACCCCCGGTTGTTGCATTCCGTGTGGTCTCGTTGCCTGCTGCGATCAGGAGAAACAAATAAGACAGTAGTTCCAGGGGCGGCAGGTACTCACCGTCTATCCTGGCAGTAGCGAGAACGGTGGTGAGATCGTCCTGAGGGTACTTGCGTCGATCCTCCACGAAATCAGTGAAGTAAGCAAATACTTCAGCGATCGCCTGTTGTGCGAGTGCCCGACCTTTCAGTCCGTCCTCCCGCTGAAATTCCGGGTCATTGGCACCAACGATTTCGTTGGTCCAGCGGAAGAACTGGTCCCTGTCCGCCTGCGGCAGCCCCATCAGTTCTGCGATGACGGCCAGGGGCAGAATGGCGGAAACCCCGGTGACGAAATCCATTTCTTTCTTGTCAGCCAGTTCGTCCAGTATCTGATTTGCTACTCTGTCGAGCCGATGTTGATCCTCATTGAGGCGGCGGTTGGTGAACTAGGCGGTCAGGAATTTTCGGTAGGTTCGGGGATGCGGTGGGTGCTTGTTGGGGAGG
>CAYGNA010000687.1:0-1979 GCA_964351065.1 uncultured Pseudomonadales bacterium | reverse complement strand
GGTGAGTACGCGCTGCCTGGGCTTTGGTGGTGGCTTCTCGCGATTGCGCGGCGGCAAGCTGGCGCTGGGTTCTGGTGGCGGTGAGTGCGTCATCGGCGGCTTTGATCTGGCTGTCCAGGGGCGCCAGGGTCCGTTCGGCTTCTTCGGCTTTTGCCCTGGCGGCTTTTATGTCTGCTTCGGTCTGTTGGCGCTGTTCGAGTAGTTGGGCCGCCTGCAGGCTGTTGCGTTGTTGCTCGGTGAACTGACGCGTCAGTTCGTCGACCTGCTTGCGGCGGGCGATGATCTCACTGCGTTCAGTGGCCATTTCTTTAAGCGCCCGGTCGCTATCGGTGATTTTCTCCGTCGCGGCTGCGTGTTTTGTAATGGCGTTCTCCCTGCTCGCCAGCCTGGCTTTTGTCTCCTGCAGGCGATCCATGGCCGCGTCTAGTGCGGCGGTTGCTTTGCCCAGTTCGGAACTCACCTTGGGTTTGTTGGCGTTGGTAAATATTTCATCCACCTGTTTGGCGATGGCGGCGGCAACGCGCGCGTCTTTTTCTGACTGTTGCATTACGGCGCCGCCTGAGTCCCGGAAACGGGCAACCAGGTCACTTCTGTGTGTATTGGCGAACTGTGTGGGGTCATCGCCGGATTCGCCCTGGGTTACAAAGACATGATCCCAGGTGGTCTGGGCACTACCCTCGTCCATGTTGAGCAGCGTTTCGAGTGCTTCCTCGGCCTGGGCATCGTGTAACGTTTTGCCACCTACCTCGGTGAGCTGGGCGGTGCCGTTCTGGCCTTTGAACTGTTTCTCCAGCCGGTATTGCTTGCCGCTTGCCTCGAACACCAGCGTGACCTCGGGTTTGCCACCGTGGATCTCGGACGTCATGGCGCGGTGTTCCCTGCGGTTGCCGCTTGCCTTTAGGAAAAGTGCGTTCTGAATCGCCTCCATCAACGTGCTTTTGCCAGACTCGTTGGGGCCAACAATCACGTTGCGGGATGCGTCAAACTCAACGTGCAGTTCGCGATGCACACGGTAGTTTTTGACGGTGGCTTCTATCAGTCGCATGCGTCAGTTCACCAGTCGGTGAAGCTCACGCAGTGCGTGTTCGGCAATTGCGGCTTCTTCAGCTTCGTTGGAAGAGCGCGCTTCCAGCAGCGTGCTCGCCACTTGCGAAATGAGCGGGTCTGCGCTGCGTTTTGTCAGCGCCTCGATTTCATCGTCGGTCGGAGCAAAAGTTGTCTCGTCGTTGAGCTTCAGGCGAATGAGTCTGTTGCGCCAGGTGTCGAGTAACTCGTCTAGATCATCGCGGGCGGCAAAACTGAGCGCGCCGCTCAGGCTCATGCGCACAAGGTCCTCATCCACGCGGTTACCCACGATGTTGTCCATCTTGTCTTTAAGAGAGTTGAGGTCATTGTCGCTATAAAAGTGGTTCTCAATTGTGTGCCAATTGATCTGGCCGGTCCGCTGGCTTTCGACCTCGGGTGCCTGGCCCCTGGTTGCGGTAACGGCCAGTGAGTTCCCTGCGGCGTATTCGTCACCTTTGGCGAATCGATCCTGCTCCAGTGCGCCGGCATACCACGCTTTGTCGCTGATGGCCTTGGTACCGTGCCAGTCGCCGAGCGCAATGTAGTCGATTTCTGCGAACGGCAAACGATCGAGATTCAGTCGATTGTTTGCGCCGCCCACCAGTTCGTCTTCATCCACATCGGGCTCTGTGACAAAACCGTGAACGGAGCCGTGAGCGATAACGAGGCGTGGCTTGTTGCCAAATAGTGCCCAGTCAAAATCCGGGTGCTGGAGCCAGGCGGCGGGGTCATCAGAATCGTGGCGCCGAATGAGTGGGCAGGGCAACAGCACACTGGTTGCCAGTTCCACAGGCTCGAATGTGGTGAGCAGGTGAAGATTGGCCGCGAGCGCGGCCTGTTCGCGCCGGAAGTAGTCCTGGTCCCAGATACCGCCGACGCCGCCGTGGTCGTGGTTGCCCGGGATCACGTATACC
>CAYGNA010000686.1:0-1990 GCA_964351065.1 uncultured Pseudomonadales bacterium | reverse complement strand
GTTGAGATCAAGGATCGGCAGGAAGGGATCAACGCCTTCCTGGAGAAGCGGCCGCCAAACTTTACGGGTGAATAGTGACGGGGCTTGTTCGTCCTGGTCCGCGATCGGGTCGGCTCATCCTTTCCTGCCTGGCTGCGCGGGCCGTCCATCCTCAGGATGATCGAGCTCCGGATCATGTGGTACGTCACCTGTCATAAACCTGAGAAACCTCATTGCCAGCCGATCAAGGAAACCCGGGTTTTTCCTGAATGTCCGGTTTGCAATATTGGTCATCAGGCGCTGCTGTGCATCACCCCACCATTCTCTTGGACTCATCATGGTCTTTAGCCTGCCAACACTTGTTCAGACATGCCCGCAGGCGGCTCAGCCAGTTTTACAATGCGCCCGGGAAAGCCCTTGAAGTGCGGTGTACCCTGTTCATAGTCCAGATATTCGGGATCATCAGGACACAGCACAGCATCACTGCTGATAAACGAGCCCGCTAGCTTCGCTTCACCGCGCATCTCCGGATACCACCATCCATGTGGCACACGAATATGGCCCTGTTTCATAGAGTCCTTGACGAGCACCTTGGCGCTAACCTCACCTGTTTGAGTCTGTAGCTTGACCCAATCATGATCAACAATACCCTGTCGCTCGGCGTCTTCAGGATGCATAAACAGCTTTGGTGACGGCATACGGTCGCGCAGTACTTTCACCTGGCGTTGACCCGTCTGGAAGAATGCGTCTTCACGGACTCCCGTAAAAACATAGTATGGATAGTCTTCGCTGATCGCTGGTCCTTCCCGATAGTACGGCAAGGGATCAAATCCCAGCGCCTCGAGCACGCTGGACTTCAACTCAACCTTGCCTGATGGCGTGGCAAAACCCGTTTTTCGGTATTTGCGATACTCAGGTGGCTGAATATACATATAGTGGTCGTTCGAGAATTGTTCGAAAGTTTTACCTGAAGGTGACAGGCGATAGTCGAGTACATCTTCGATGGTCTCCCACGGAAAAAGCTCAGCAAATCCCATTCTGTGGCCAAGATCATGCCAGAACCGGAATGTACTACAGGATTCAGCGGGTGGCTCAACGGCCTTTTGCGATACCGTCAATCCCAGCTTCCAGTTCCAATAGTCTGAAATATGGTTGCGCTCACTAAAGACATCGCCAGGTAATACGTAGTCCGCCAACATGGCTGTTGGGGTCATAAATATCTCATGCGCGACAATCAGGTCCTGATTCAGCATGCCCTTCAGGATCTGGTGCTGATTGGGGTAACTCATGAGCGCGTTGTTACCCAACACAAAAAAGGCTTTTACGGGGTAAGGCGCCCCGGTTGCCATGGCGCGAAAGGTTGCACTGGGGTTCGCCATGTAACAACCCATCACAATATCCGCGTAGGCATAACCGTAAACACGCTCTGTGTGCTCCGACAGCATCTCCTGGGCGCGATAGGTATAGGCTGGATGGATATCCGAACCGAGTTGTTTGGCCTTCTGCTCTGCACTTAGCATCTCGTGGTTGCCCAGCCTGGACTCTGCGATGTAGTTCGGATCAAAACCACCAAAAACATCACCGCCGGGTATATCGATATTGCCGGTCAACGCCCGTAGAATACTCTGCAACCGAATGGCTGAAGTCGAAGAAATCTGCATGTCCGTGATCGGCGTCCAGGGTAGACAGGCACTTTCTGCCGACGCATACATTCTGGCTGATTCCGCAATCAGGTCGGCGTCAACACCGGTAATCTCGGCGACTCGATCCAGGGGGTACTCATTCACCCGCTCACACAACGCGTCAAAACCGACGGTGTACTCGGCGACAAACTCCTTGTCATAAAGGCCTTCGTTAATAATGACATTGAGCCAGCCGAGACACATTGCGGCATCGGTACCGGAACGCAGCCTCAGGTGTAAATCAGCGACTTCTGCCTGGTCGGAAACACGCGGGTCCACAACGATGACTTTCGCCCCATTGGCGCGGGCCGCGTTGATCATGTTGAAGA
>CAYGNA010000685.1:0-1991 GCA_964351065.1 uncultured Pseudomonadales bacterium | reverse complement strand
TATGCCCCTAGGGGAATTGACCTCGACCACCTCCTGGTTCGCACGTGATCTGGATGAACTGGCAGAGCAACCGGGTTATGGCTTCTTTCCAAGCACAAACGGCTGGTCCTTTTATCTCCAGGATGACGAATATCTCTCTCATGAAACACGGATTGCCTCGACCAACGACAGCCCGCTGCAATGGATCGCCGGTGTGTTTTATCGTGATCGTGATGTCCGAGCATTCAGCGAGTTCGGTAGTACCTACCTATATGATACGGCGTTAGCGGCCGGCGTCACCGGCCAAACCGACCTTTTATACTTTTACAAGTTGCCTACTCAAACCACGTTTGAGCACAGCGCAGTTTTTGGTTCAATTACATATTCTTTCACAGAGCAACTTGACGTCACGCTCGGGTTACGCTGGTTCGAAGAGAAACAGACTTCTGACGCACAAGCATCCAGCAAGCTCTGTTGCCTAACGGCAGCTATTGCAGATGCCGTAGCGAACGGTACTGATGTCGATGCTCCCTACATTCCAGGTGCAGCGACCGCTTTCGCGACGAAGGACAATGATGTGTCTCCTCGATTGAACGTTACCTACAAGATTGATGAGTCATGGATGGTTTACGCGACGGCGGCGGAAGGTTTCCGAAGTGGTGGTGTCAACCGCAATCCGGCAACGGATCGTACTACGGGTGCACCGCTGCCTGACAGGCAAGCGTTCGATTCTGATTCCCTTGTGAACTACGAAGTCGGAAGTAAGAACACTTTGCTTGACGGTCGGATGATCCTGAATACGTCCCTCTACCTGATCAAGTGGGATAACATTCAGGTGCCGGGAGTGATCAACGGTGTCCAGCAACGTTGGGTGACCAATGCTGGCGAGGCAGAAAGCAAGGGCTTCGAGGCAGAGTTTCGCGTGAGCCCGGCCAGTGGCTGGTGGGTAGATGGTTCGGTCAGCTATACAGATGCAGCGTTGTCCAAGCCTGCGATTGGACAGCCTGAAGGTACCGCGCTGCCTCAGGTTGCGCCATGGAAATATGCGATTGCCGTGCAATACGAGTTTCCGATATTTGGCAAGATGGGCCGGGTTCGAGCAGACTATTCGTACCTCGATGATCAGCCGCAGAACCTGAGTACCACCTCACCGATGAACCCAGCTTATTCCCTCGTCAATGTGCGCGCCGCCTATGACGCCGAGCGCTGGTCGCTGGAACTGTTCGCGGATAACCTGACCAACGAGTATGCTTCGCTGGGTATTGACGGTGGCTACCTTGGCCGGTTCCATAACCGACCCCGTACCATCGGCTTGAGCCTCAAGTTCGACATAATGAAATAAGTTGGCGCCATGAGTCTCCAGGAGAAAATCGACAACATTACTGGTGGTATTGGTCACGTGACGCCTGTCGAAGGCGAAGATGTTCGTTGGTCAATCCTCGAACGCATGAAGACCTACAATGTGCCAGGTGTAAGTCTCGCCATTATCGATGGTGGCGAGCTCTGTTGGACCGGCGGCTTCGGCGAGGTGAATGCAAACGGAGGTCGTGCGGTGGATGCCGATACGATCTTCCAGGCAGCTTCGATGAGCAAGCCCGTGGCCGCGCTCGCCATCATGAAGGCGGTTGAAGCTGGCATCTTCGATCTCGATCGCGATATCAATGAGTACCTCACGAGTTGGAAATTGCCGGGGAGCCCGCTGACAAAGGGCAATCCGGTGACCTTGCGACGAATCATGAGCCACACAGCGGGTCTGACGGTCTGGGGATTCGGCGGCTACGCCGAGGGTGAAACCTTGCCAACGGTTCCACAGGTGCTTAGCGGTGAACCACCGGCGAACTCCCCGCCGGTTTTCGTCGATACAGCGCCCGGTACGATTGAACGGTATTCCGGTGGCGGCACTACTATTGCACAACTCGCCGTGACTGAAGCGTTCGCCATGCCTTATGAAGACATCCTTCGTCGCGAAATACTTGATCCACTTGGGATGAGTGGGGCTTCATTCGAACAGA
>CAYGNA010000684.1:0-1998 GCA_964351065.1 uncultured Pseudomonadales bacterium | reverse complement strand
GCCAGGTGCGTATCGATTGCGGCCCGCCACGCGTCCCGGTTCTCGTACTGGGGTGAATGGGCCGCATCTTCAATGATGTTGAGGACAGCGCCTGGGATAGTTTCTGCCATCATTCTTGATGGGTCAATAAACGGATCGTCTGCTTCGCCGACGATGACCGTTGTAGGTACATGGATGTCCCCAACCTGCCGAGTCACATCGGTCACACCAGATAACTGCAGACCAAGAGCCCGGAATGCAACCGGGTCCATCTGGGTTAGCTTTGTTTCGATACGGCGCCAGTGCTCCTCAGCACCTATCTGGTCAATGCCATTTTGAATTTGCTGCGGGGCAGGGCGACTTCGCATGATCTCAATCATGCCGCTAACGCCCAGCGCCTCGAGCGACCTGGCAAACGCGTCACGGGCAGTGGCCGGCATGGTCATTGGTGCGGGAGATGTGTCCATCAGAATCAGGGATGCCAATTCAGCAGGACGGGTCAGTGCATAGCGAATCACAACCATCCCGCCTAGCGAGTGACCCAGCAGGTGCAGGCGGTCAAATCGAAGCGCCTTAATGAAACTTGCCAGATCATCCGTTAATGTCTGGATCGAGTAACTGCTGGCGTCAGCCGTATTGGTCGATTCACCATGTCCCCGGTTGTCCGGCACTATGACGCGAAAATTTTCGGCTAACCGCTCCACCTCATCATGGAAGTCCAGTTTGCTGCCGGTAAACCCGTGCAACATTAGAAGTACTGGTCCGTTGCCCTCGTCGTAGTACGCGGTTTCGATACCACGGTGTGCAAGCCGGTTGGTTTCAAATTGCTGCATGAGAGAGATCCTTCTTAGGCTAACGGTTGGGGCCACGTTCCATCGGGTATGGCTGCCATCGCTCAAGTGCAACCCTGGGCATAACCGTTGGATTGACCGGGCTCATCGGCCATTTGCCGCGTAGGGCGAGTGCGATTTCTTTTGCTGCGCGTCGTCTTGTCTCGGGCCGCATGCGTGCGGTTGCGGAGGCGGAGTGTGGTGTGATGAAGACGTTGTCCATTTTCAGCAGCGGATTGTCCATTGACGGTGGCTCCTGTTCGAGTACATCGAGCCCAGCACCTCGTATTTCACCGGTTTGCAGCGCTGCTGCCAGCGCCTTTTCATCAATCACGCCGCCGCGACAGGTGTTGATCAGGTAAGCTGAGCGCTTCATCTTGCTGAAGGCATCCGCATTCATGATGTGGCGCGTTTCCTCGTTCAGGAGGCAGTGTAGCGACAGGTAGTCTGAACGCGCCAGCAACTCATCAAACGAGACGGGCTCCACGCCGTCCCGTGTCATTTTGATTTCGGAAACGTAAGGGTCGCAGGCGATGACATGCATACCAAACGCCTTGGCCCGTCTAACTGTCGCTTCTGCGACATTGCCATAAGCGAGTACACCAAGTGTTTGCCCAATGAGACGCGGGGTATCGTTCAGCAGCGGGCGTCCCTCGTACCAGCGACCCTCCGCCACCACTTTCTCCTGAATCTTCAGCTGTCGGTAGCATGCCAGCAGCAACATCATGGCGTGGTCGGCAACCTCCTCAATAAAGATGTCAGGTGTGTTGGTGACGACGATGCCGTTTTCTGTAGCGGCATCCACATCCACCATGTCCACACCAACGCTGCCAACCCCAATCACTACGCACTTCTCCAGTGACTCGATAATATTGCGGGAAATAGTGATGCCCCATGAGGTCAGCAGTGCGTCTGCATCGCGCGCACCCTCAATAAAGGCAGCTTCGGTGCTGCCATCAACTTCGATGATCTCGGCAATGGAATCCAGGGATTCCAGTTCCAGCGCATAGCGGGTACGCAGGTCTTTGATGCTGGCTTGTCTTGGCAACTGTACAACCACTTTCTTTTTCAATCCGGTGCCCTCTATCGGTGATTATTTTCATGTTTAGGGGATGCTAACTCTTGAGCGTCGTGTTGGACAACCGGATGTAATGGGTGCATTATTTTTCGGCTGTGGTAAATCTGTAAC
>CAYGNA010000683.1:0-2000 GCA_964351065.1 uncultured Pseudomonadales bacterium | reverse complement strand
GCAGAAGATGCGCTCGATTGGGGGTTGATCGACGAAATTACTGATTGAAAGAGCAGAGAGGGCAGGGGGGCCAATGACTGAGACAGTAACGCCAGGGGCACTTTCCGGATTCCGGATCTGCGACTTTACCGGCCAGTTGGCAGGCGCGGGTGCCACGCGCTGGCTCGCTTCTTTTGGCGCCGAGGTTATCCGCATTGAAGATCCGGTTAACGAGGGGCGCTGGGATATCCTGCGGGGCGGTCCGCCATTCAAGGAGGGCCAGCATGGTATCGATGCGGGTGGTGCGTTCAACAACCACAATGTCAACAAACTCGGGATTACCCTGAATCTGCGGACCGACAAGGCGAAACAGATCCTGCGCGAGATCATCCGCCAATCGGATGCCCTGACAGAAAATTTTGCCGCTGGCGTACTGGACCGGCTGGGGTTTGGATACGAAGCCTTGAAGGAGATCAAACCCGATATTGTCTATGTCTCCAACTGTGGATTCGGTCACAGCGGGCCCTATGCAAACTTCAAGACGTGGGGGCCCATTGTGCAGGCGGTTTCCGGACTGACGTTTTCATCGGCACTAACCGACATGCCACCAGCGGGCTGGGGATA
The DNA here is from genome assembly GCA_964351065.1 of uncultured Pseudomonadales bacterium. Classification (GTDB taxonomy): domain Bacteria; phylum Pseudomonadota; class Gammaproteobacteria; order Pseudomonadales; family Azotimanducaceae; genus JANQJA01. The sequence goes on along the minus strand of CAYGNA010000683.1, from coordinate 1,397 downwards.
TTCCTACATGGACCATACCGGCGGCTACTACATGGCAATGGCGATCATGCTGGCACTGATACATAGGCAGCGCTCAGGCGAGGGACAATGGGTTGATCTTGCCTGTACCGAAGCCGGGCTCTCACTGAACGGTCCGGCGTTGCTGGACTGGACTGTGAACGGTCGCGCGTTGCGAAGTGACGCCGGTATCAACTCCAACCGGAGCCAGTTTGTAGCCATGGCACCACACGGCATCTATCCCGCATTGGGGGAAGACAACTGGATTGCTATTTCATGCCGCCATGATGTCGACTGGCAAGCGCTGGCTACCCTGATTGGGCAAGACTGGTGCAAGCAGTTTACCCAGGCGCAGGCGCGGCTGGCAGCCCAGGACGAACTGGATGAACAGCTCAAGACGTGGACACAATTGCAGGACAAGTTCGAACTGCAACAACAGTTGCGGGATGCCGGCATACCGGTGGCTGCAGTGCAAACGCCGGCAGAGCGGATTGACCAGGATCCAACTACAGCGGCGTTTGGCCTGTGGCCGAGCGTGCCACACACAGCGATGGGAGACGTCAGGGTTGACGGTAACCCGGTGCACTTCTCCGAGACCGACTGGGAATTGCGGCACGGCGGACCATGCCTGGGTGAACATACTGAACAGGTGCTGACCGGCTTGCTGGGTATGTCATCGGACGAAGTGAAAGCGCTGCGAGAGGAGGGGGTGATATGAGCGCGCTGGCTGGCATACGGGTGCTTGAACTGGCGAGCGAGCGTATCTCCCTCGCCGGCAAACTGCTTGCGGACATGGGCGCTGATGTAATCCTGGTTGAGCCGCCAGAGGGCGATCCTTCCCGTCAGTATCCGCCCTTTGTCGACGATGAACCCGGTGAAAACCGAAGCCTGTATTTTATGCACTACAACACCAGCAAGCGTAGCGTGGTACTGGACCTGGACACGATGGTGGGACAGGAACGTTTCCGTGCCCTCATCGCAACAGCAGACATCTTGCTGGAGTCTGAACCAACCACGCGACTCGCCACGCTGGGTTTGGACTATGTCGACCTGAAGATGATCCAGGCTGGATTGATCCATGTTGCCGTGACGCCTTACGGCAGAAACGAGCCCTTGTCCGATCTGCCCTGTACCGATCTCACGTTGATGGCGGCCGGTGGCCCGGTGTGGAGTTGTGGTTACGACGATCATTCGCTGCCACCGGTGCGAGGCTGGGGTAACCAGGGATACAACACGGGTTGCCACTACGCGGTCATGTCGATCCTCACCGCAATGCTGCATCGGCATGTCTCAGGTGCCGGGCAGTTCATCGACGTCAACATGACGGCAGCTCTCAATGTGACGACTGAAGCGGCAAGTTACTCATGGCTGGTGGCCAATCAAACGGTCCAGCGCCAGAC
>CAYGNA010000682.1:0-2002 GCA_964351065.1 uncultured Pseudomonadales bacterium | reverse complement strand
TTGATCATAGTGATCGCGAAATGGCACATGGCCTGCGACGCCAGGCGCCATCCGCGCAGATTTTGGGATCGCATCGGGGGGTGCAACGCGAGGCGCTGATATGTCGGTGAAATCGAACATCTCCCGTCTGTCGCCAAAGGTCGCTATTGCCATGGCGATTGTTCTTTCACCCTGGGTCAGGATGGCGGTAGCGGTAGCCAGCGTACGCCCTATTTTCCTGGTTTCCACATTCAGTTCCGCCGGACCAGGTACAGACGCTGACAGGAAGTGATAGGTAATCGAACGGGTCTGGCGCGCAGCGGGTGCCAGTTCCTGCTTGATACCACGCAGCATGAGCGCCGCGATATAGCCGCCGTTAGGTCCGATCACGACGTTCCAGGTATCGCTGATCAATAGGTTGTACCTGCCCTTGTCCGTCCGGGTCAGGGCAATGTCATCATCAAATCTCGCCATGTTGAAGTGCTCCCTTTTTTAGCCGTCGCGCCAGGCGCTGATGAAAAAAGATGGTTTCAATGGTGAATATTGCCAGCGCCAGCCAGATGCAGCCAAATATCACCATGCGACTGCTGTCAAAAGGCTCGCCGTAAACAAAAACCGCAAGCGCGAGTGACAGGCTCGGTGCGACATACTGGAACATGCCAGCGGCGGTCAGTGAGAGGCGGCGAACCGCGGCGGCAAAACATAGCAGGGGAAATGAGGTTACAAAGCCGGCCGCGACCAGTAGCAGATCGGTGCGGATATCGACGTGGCCAAACTGCAGTTGGTCGCGAGAACTGAGCCAGCCAAGGTAGGCAAGCGCAACAGGCAACATGATCAGTGTTTCAATCGCCAGGCCACCCACTGAATGCAGGCCGAGATTCTTGCGGATAAGTCCGTAGAAGCCAAAGCTGAATGCCAGCGCCAGGGCGAGCCAGGGTACCCGGCCAAAGTAGATCAGTTGGAACAAAATGCCAGCGGCTGCAATACAGATAGCTATCCATTGGAGGGGGCGCAGTCGCTCACCAAGAAAAAGCATACCGAGAAACACCGATACCAGCGGGTTGATAAAGTAGCCGAGGCTGGACTCGGCAATATTGTTAGTAGCGATACTGTAGACAAAAATGAGCCAGTTGAAGGTTAACAGCGCAGCGGTGCAGACTATTTTCCACCAGTGCTTGCGCGGCAGGATCAGTGCATCCAGACGACCCATGGCAGCAAGGATCCCCAGCAGCAGGACCAGTGACCAGATGACGCGCTGGCTGACAATTTCAAACGGACTGACGTGTCCCAGCCATTTGAAGTAGATAGGCGCGACACCCCAGAACAGGTAAGCGGCCAGGGCAAAATAAGCACCCTGCATGGTTTGACGTTCGAACAAGGGATCGCGGACCACTGGATTGGAGCCGGCACTCTAATCGCGGTGCATCGGCTTGGCAAGACAGTCGAACCCGGATATGTGGGTCAATAGGTGAAACAGCCGGGCTCGTTTGTGCCCGGCCTGTGTTTCTGCCCGATTGTCCTGTTCGTTAGTCGCCGGTTTTAGCGATACGGTAGAACAGGAGCAGGCCCGCCCCGCCAAGAATAAAAACCAGTCCAAATGCCATGGGGTCCTCACCGTCGAGCCCCAGCAACTGGATGCCGGATAGCGCCACGCCAATACTGATCGCGACAATGCCCCATTTGAGGCTGCTCTGTGGATCCGCCACCGGATTTTGCATGATCTGTGTGACCATTTCAGGTGAAGCGCCGCTGTTGTTCAGTTCGCGACGGACGCGGTTATCAGACAGCCAGCGCGTGATGAGCGCGACACTGACCAGAAAAGCAATCGGTATTGATAAGGCAATTATTCCTTCCATGTTGGTTCCTTTATGTTGTGTTAGTTGTGGAGACGTTTTACAGCGGTTGATAACTGGCTGTGACGCGCCGGTTTCCATTGCGGTTGCAAATAAGAGATAAAAAAATATCTTGAAAAACTTTTGCTGAAAATTGCAACCGACTTGTGGCGCAGTGCGTCCAATTGAGA
>CAYGNA010000681.1:0-2005 GCA_964351065.1 uncultured Pseudomonadales bacterium | reverse complement strand
GGTTTAACGGGCCAGAAGTAACCATTAGCGTCGTAGACGCCGTTCAGGTAAGCATCTTGCCCAGTTCCACTTTTGCCGCGGTAGGTGGGTTATCAGCAGGCGTAGGTGCTTGCAGAGGCAGAGCCTGCCAATCTGCGGCAAAAGTTGTAATGCTTGCAAGTAAAAGAGCGGCAGGCGCGACAAATCGGAGCTTCATAAGATTTCCCTTGCAGTTGGAGTAGGAAACCCGAAGCGCTTTTTTCAGACGTTCTGCTGAATAGAGTCACGGTTAACGGTTTCGCAGAACCATGTTATGAAGATTCTTATGTGCTGTTCTGTACGGTAGTGCACATAATCCGTGATGACGTTTTGACTTTGGAACTTTACCCCGCGCCCAAAACTGCGCTAATTGTGAATAATCTGGTGTAGTGCTGGTATCAGGCGGCTGATTTCCTGATCTCTAAGTTGTCCCTCTGGCACGACGACAAAATCACTCCCATTCGATTGTGGCTTTTCGGGTGAGGTCGTTTCTAACGGGAGTGGTAGTGATAGCAGTTCACGCCTCGCGCCCGCCGCCAGAAATGCTGACGTGATTGAAACCGGGCGCGACGCCTGTCCCCAATTGTTAAGCCCCCAGCATACGATGCCTTCGTCCGCCAGCGCGCAAGTGTGGTGTGTACCGACTGCGATAGCGATAGGGTTTGTCAGAGGCGGAACAGTAGATTTGTCAAAAGCGTTGCTACCCCAGCAAACTACCCGGGTGGGGGTAAGTGCGCATGTGTTATCGAGGCCCGCATCCAACTCAAGAACGTCGCTGAGATTGGACGGTGCCTCGGTTTGCTCGAGGTCGTTGGCGCCCCAGCACCGTATATTGCCGCTCGACAGGGCACAGGTGTGATGGTATCCCAATGCCACTAACTCTACGTTCCCGAGATCTTCTGGTGGATTGAGTTCACCGTACAAATTCCGTCCCCAACACCTGATGCTGGCAGTTTCGCTAATTGCACAGTTTCCATCAGGGCCTGAGTCGAGATCTGTTGGATTGGCGATGTCCTGCGGAATATCCAGTTCGCCGAACCGGTTTGCACCTCGCAGACAATTTATTTCGCCATTGTCTATCAGGCACAGATGCTCAATACCAATAGAGACGACGGAAGGTTCAAAGACTGCGATAAACAATTCATTGCTGATTCCCCAGCAATGGAGGTGGAATACGTCAATAAGGCAGGAGTTTGAGCCCGAGGCCGAAATCTGGATCGGTGATTCAAGAAAAGCCGCTGGCACGTTGAGTTGTCCATAATAGTTGTCGCCCCAGCACTCCACTGTATCGTCAAGTTTCGCGCAGGTATGCGCGTCCCCCGCAGTGAGTGCGAACCTGACTGGCGGCTTCGCTAGCGTACCAAAACTGGCAAAGCTAAAAATAAAGGCCAGGAAAATGTAGGCTGGATATTGGTTAATCATGATCCGCCTGGTGACTCGGTAGTCAACTCCAGTGAGTTAAACCGGCATTCGGAGGCGACGCCGGTGAATTCAACCAGCGTCTCACTTGACAACATAGCCGCTGAAAGGGTTCGCTCCATCGTCTCGAAAATCCTGTCACCGATCGAGCCGCTGGCGAGATCTGCCCTGGCAACCCTCACGCGTTCGCACGGTCCCGGATCGACTGCGCTGAGGGTGATGACTAACTCGAGGCTTCCGGCACTGCTGACCTCGATGTTCGAAACGAAGCCTTTGCCAAGTAGGGCTGTCGTGGGTGGTGGAGGTTCGACTTGCGGATCGTCGTCCGGAGGCAGAATAGGTGGTGAACTGCTTTCCGTCGATGTGCCCCCTGCACCGCCGCCGCATCCTGCGAGCATTGCGGACATCAGGAATGCTAAGGCATAATCTCTGGTAGCCACACTCAACGAACCAGACGGACGCTGTTTGCGCGATTGCAGTCTCCCTGGGAAGCTTCAAGAACAACAGTCTCGGTTGCAAGGTAAGCAGAAATAAGCATGCTAACTAGGTGGTTAAGTAGCTGTCTATC
>CAYGNA010000680.1:0-2005 GCA_964351065.1 uncultured Pseudomonadales bacterium | reverse complement strand
GACATATACTTCGGAGTTGGCCCAGGCTCGGAATCAACGCCAGGGCACAGAGGCCCTGGCTTCCTCGCCGTAAACTCCCTCCGGGAGTTTACCCCCCGATAAACTTCATGACGGTGACTTCGCCCTGAAACGCCAGTTTCTTGTCTCCCAATGCACTCATTAACAGCTTCTGGAGCCGGGGTAACGCAACGTGTCGCGGTTGATCGACAATATCGCCAATATAGGCGTTGCGACTACTGCTCAGACAGCCGTAGATATGGCCGTCAGAGGATAGCCGAAGGCGCGTGCAGGAACGGCAAAAAGGTTCGCTCTCATTGGCGATAATCCCGAATACCCCGCGATCAGGTATTTGGAAACGAACCGCTGTCGAGTCATGTGGCGCATCGGTGCGAACGAACTCATAGCGCTTGCCGATGATATCGAGCAAGCTTTCCATTGACATAAAGTCTGCCTGGAAGGTATTGCTGTGTAACAGGTGTCCCATCCGCATCAGCTCGATATAACGAAGCTCGATACCACGTTCCAGACAGTAATCCAGCATCGGCAACACCTCGTCAGCATTCGCGCTTCGCATGGGTACCATGTTGATCTTGACCTTCAAGCCAGCCTCGAGCATCAGGTCAATGCCATGCAATACTGTCTTGAGATCTCCGCTACGCGCGATTTTCCGAAACCGCTCGCTGGTCAGCGTATCCAGGCTGATGTTGATGCGTTTGATGCCGGACGCTTTAATCACATCAAGCTTGGCAGGCAACAATTGCCCATTGGTTGTCAGGCTCACGTCTTTAAGCGGCAACGTCATGACGCCCAACAGGAACTCGTCGAATTTTGGAGTGACCAGCGGCTCACCGCCGGTGATGCGGATCTTGTCGATGCCCGCCGCTTCCTGGATCAAGGTTACCGCCTTGAGCAGGTCAGTTGCCACCATTTCATTTTGGGCGGGTACCAGGCGCTTACCGTTGGGTACGCAGTAGGTACATGCATAGTTACAGGCAGCTGTAAGGCTGACCCGCAGGTTACGGAAGCTTCGTCCAAGCCTGTCAACAATCATCGATGTGCCATCTCAAAATTCAATGTACGCTAGTCCCTGCTGCCGAGGGCTCTTGTGAGGCGTCCCACAAACCCTGCCACCCAAAATACCTTGTTCGACCCCTTGACCAGCACTGTAGCATTTTCACCGACCTGGTCACCAAGCCACGCAAGGTCAATGTCACTCGCACGGTCGAAGTGCCCCCAATAACAACCGCCAAGGTTGTTCTGCCAATTTGCATAGCCCTCGCCTACCGTGATTACCCCATCCAGGCCTTCGCAGTACTGCGCGATATCAGCATGCATCATAGCGGCACCTTCACCGAGTTCCAGCATTTCGCCAAGAATCGCGACGCGCCTGCCCTGCTCCCGAGCCAGTGCTTCTAGTGCCAGCCTCACCGATACCGGGTTTGCATTATAGCTATCATCAACAATTCTCACGTTACCTGCATTGATACGGTTGCCCCGTCCCGCTGGCGTGGAAAGTTCTGCAAAGCGTGGCAGCACGTGCTCAACGTCGAGCCCCAGCACATGAAGTACGGCAACAACAGCCAGGCAGGTTGCGGCACGATGTTCACCCTGCTGGTTTAACTCAAACTCATAGCGCGCAGCTGGCAGTTGCACCTGCACTATTGAGCTTGCTCCACGGTACGCCACCCTGCCAGACACCTCAGCCGCGGGATCGAAGCCAAAGGTTGTCACCCTGGACGGTGCGACGCCGTCAAGATTCAGACCATAGGGCACAACAAAGGTGCCCTCTTCTTGCAAGCCCACTGCGATCGACAACTTTTCCTGGCGCAGCGCGTCCATCGAGTCAAAATAACCAATGTGGGCCGGCAGCACATTAAGCAGAACGGACACATCGGGGGCTACCAGGCTCGACAGTGGACCAATTTCCCCGGGATGATTTGTGCCTATTTCAAATACCCCCAATTCTGAATCCGCGGGCATCCTGGCCAGCGAGAGGGGTACACCC
>CAYGNA010000679.1:0-2009 GCA_964351065.1 uncultured Pseudomonadales bacterium | reverse complement strand
GCATTATGCTCAGCAGGACCAATTGTTGTCATGGGCGTTTCCTCTCTACCGGGTGAAGGGGTACTCTATCGCATAATCTCTATCACATATTCTCTGGCCCAAGCCTCTACCCGATGTCACAAACCGTTGAACTCATTGACCTTGAAGGTGACGCCCAGCAGCGTGGTGTTACCCATGGTGAAGCGCTCCGCGCGCAAATCAGGGACGGCGTTGACCGATGGCGCGATCAACTGGATAGGGCGCAGCCACTGACGCCAGATGCTTTCATTGAATACATTCATGGCAAAACACAATTCGTCGACACCGTGCTGCGACAAACACCGGACCTGCTTGAAGAAGTACGTGGCATAGCCATCGGTGCAAACCTGGATTTCAAGACGATGTTTGCCTTCCAGTTGCTGGATGAATGCTGGTGGCTGGCAGCCCGGCTCAAAGGCGAAACCAGCCAGCAAGAAAGCTGCAGCAGCCTCGCACTCGCCAGCGCGGACGGTGCGCCCTTGACAGCGCAGACCATGGACCTGCCACTGCACTATGACGGCGGCCAGGCCCTGCTGCGATTCACCGATCCGGTGTCGGGACGCCGGCAGCTGGTGTTCACAGTAGCCGGCCTCATTGGGCTCAACGGCCTGAACGACAAGCGCCTGGGACTATGTGTAAACACACTTTCTGAACTGGACAGCAGTACCAGCGGATTGCCTGTCGCTTTTGTCGCCAGGTCGCTGCTGGCGCAGCAGAACATCGCGGCGGCAGTCAGTTTCATCGAATCCACGAACCACGCCTCCGGACAAAACTACATCCTTGCGTCGCCCGAAGGCATTGCGGATATTGAGGCCGGCGCAGGCGCAACCTCAGCCTATAAACCACTGCTGAGCGACATACTGGTTTACCACACCAACCATGTGCTGGCGAATTCAAGCGCCAGGCGCGAAGGTGCCGTGTTAACAGACCCTGCGCCGAACACCGTAAAGCGGCTTGACGCCATGGAACGATTTTTTAAGGAACACCCCAGGCCCGATCTGGCTGCTATCAGAACCCTGCTCTCCTCTGCCGATGGGCCAATTTGTGCGCCTCGCGCACCGGGGGGCAGCTTTACGTTCGGCGCGTGTATTATGCATCTCAATGATTCGCCGTCGCTGTATGTGACACACGGCCCGCCAACACCCTCAACTTTCGTCGAGCACAAACTCTGAGCACACGAGTTGGCCTGGCTTAACGCTCAGGATTTGTGCGGCCTTCGAGATACTGGCGGTACTTTCGATCTGCATTCAGCCTGCCTCGCAGCAGCAGCAGGTTCGGTGCAAATATCATCAGCAGGTGAAAAATCACCAGGAATTGAATCCCATCAACAAACGATACTTCCATTGACGCCGGCAGCAGCCAGTAGATCGCTGCAAAACCACTGAACCAGCCAGCGATTCGACCAACTACTGTCCAGCGGTAACGTCTCAGTTGATCCGGAAAATCCACCAGACTGTAGCAGGCCGCAACCATCTGCACCGCCATGAACACGCCGACGAGCCAGGCAAGCATGTGGAGAATAGTGCTCATGCGACCTCCTCCCCGCCTGCAGCCAGCAGGTGAACGATACCTTCGGTACCATCAACCAGGATTCGGTCGCCTGATCGGATGAGGCTGGTGCAGTCAGTCACATCAACCACACAGGGCATGCCGTACTCTCGAGCAATAGTACCGGCATGTGAAAGGTAACTGCCAACCCCAACAACAGCAGCCCTTGCGACAAGGAAAAGTGGTGTCCAGGCCGGATCTGTGTATGGCGCAATCAGGATCTCCCCAGGATGCAGTTCAGCATCCACGCTTGGGTCCAGTATCACCCGGGCAATGCCCTCATACTGCCCGGGCGAAGCGCCCTGCCCACCCAGCTGTCCCTTCGCAAGTACTTTTCGGACCCGGGTTGAGGGAATATTGAGCATCCGCGGTGGTGTCTGGTTGCTCCATCGCAGCGTCTGCATACGACGGGACCGGATGGTCTCCTCCACATCGTCCCAGGC
>CAYGNA010000678.1:0-2019 GCA_964351065.1 uncultured Pseudomonadales bacterium | reverse complement strand
TCTCATTGGTGAGCGTGTTTTTCTTCTCGGGTCGGTTGATCGCAATGATTGCGATCCCGTCTCGCTCCTCATAAATGACTTCTTCGAGTGACACCTGACTCTCCCTCAGTTTGCCTCGCCCGAGTATACAAGAGACTCCCGCGTCAGAACTCGTTATCCTTGGCGCAACAAGAACGATGGGAGACAAAGACATGCCGCACTACTCGCCCCTGCCGGAAGCACTGGCTGCATCCAAGCCGGCCACGACGCAAACCACCGAGCGCAATCAGCGGGTCACTGAATACCTGGACTTCTCGGACAGGCAAAGCTTCGAGGATGCAAAGCGCGGCTTTATCGCGACCATTCGGCCAATGAAAATCCCCCACGCCAGCGGCAAACGGGACGCTTTTGACCTTGAGTCCCTGCGCTTTCTTGAGGGAGAAGCACCCGCCAGCGTTAATCCGTCATTGTGGCGACAGGCCCAACTCAATGCGCTGAACCACGGCCTGTATGAGGTGGTAGAAGGTATCTACCAGATCCGCTCGTTCGATATCGCCAACATGACATTGATCCGGGGCAATACTGGCTGGATTGTCATCGACCCACTGACCTCATCGGAAACATCCAGCGCTGGCCTGAAGCTTGCCAATGAAAAGCTCGGGGAGCGACCTGTGGTTGCTGTCATACACACGCATAGCCACGCAGATCACTTTGCCGGCGTCATGGGTGTGGTCACCCACGAGCAGGCAGAAAGTGGTGAGGTTGCCGTAATTGCACCTGAACACTACGTGGATGAATCTCTCTCGGAAAACGTGCTCGCGGGCAACGCCATGAGCAGGCGCGCCACCTATATGTACGGCAACCTGCTTGCCCCCTCGCCACAGGCATTTGTAACAACTGGACTTGGCGCGGCTTTGTCGATGGGCTCAACCGGCTTTGTGATTCCCAACGATACCATCAGGGAAACCGGCGAGACCCGTGTCATTGATGGCATCGAAATTGAATTTCAAATGACACCCGGCACTGAGGCGCCCGCTGAGATGGTGTTCTATTTCCCACAGTTCAAAGCACTGTGCATGTCGGAGATCACCTCCCATCACCTGCACAACGTATACACACCCCGCGGCGCGCAAGTGCGCGACGCGCTCGCCTGGGCAGACCAGATCAACGAATCCATCGAGCTTTTTGGTGACCGGCTGGAAGTTGAGTTTGCCAGCCATCACTGGCCTATCTGGGGACAGGCGCGAGCGGTTGACTACCTCAAGAAACAACGTGACCTGTACAAGTACATCCATGACCAGACGCTTCGGCTTGCCAATAAGGGCTACGTGCAGGAGGAGATTGCTGAACAGATCCGCCTGCCTGATTCACTCGCCAAAGAGTTCTACAACCGCGACTACTACGGCACCCTGTTCGCCAACGCGCGCGCTGTCTATGTGAAATATCTGGGTTTTTTTGACGGTAATCCCGCGCACCTGCATCCATTGCCCCCCACTGAATCCGGCAGGCGCTACGTTGAGTTTATGGGCGGCGCGGATGCGATTGTTGCGAAGGCAAAAACCAGTTTTGAAGAAGGTGATTACCGGTGGGTAGCAGAGGTCTTGAATCACGTAGTGATGTCTGACCCCGGACATATCGATGCGCGCGCCCTGCTCGCTGACGCCCTGGAACAAATGGGTTACCAGGCCGAGAGTGGCCCATGGCGCAACTTCTACCTGTGTGGCGCGCTCGAACTCCGGCATGGTCTACCGAAAGGATCAGCATTTGGTGCAACGGAGAGTATGGCGCGCGCCATGCCGCTGGATAACCTGTATATGACCATGGCGGTGAGGTTAAACGGCGAGCGTGCTGACGGCGTAGTGCTGAATCTCAACCTCGAGTTTACCGATGCCGAGGCTACCCTGCTGTGTATCGAAAATGCCGTGCTGCACGCCTATCCCGGCAGATCACACCCGTCACCCACGGCCACCCTCAAGATTGCCGCCAATGACTTCAAGCGACTGATGATGGGCCTGGCCGACGCACCGACGCTGCTGACAG
>CAYGNA010000677.1:0-2022 GCA_964351065.1 uncultured Pseudomonadales bacterium | reverse complement strand
TTTGTCGCGCGAATATCCAGGGGCAGGACGGTTCGTGAATTTATCCTGGGCGTGTTGTTTGTCCCTACACTTGTCATCGCGCTCTGGATGAGCATTTTTGGTGGTACTGCGATTTACCAGGAGATGCTGACGGCTGGCATCGTCAGCATTCCGGTGGCAGACGACTTCAGCATGGGGCTGGTCGCAACCATCAGTAACGTCGCCTCACCCGCGATAACAACCCTTCTGCTTGCGGTTGTCGCCTTCCTGCTTTTTACCTGGCTGATTACATCGCTCGATTCCGCCACACTCGTGATCTGCCATATCCTGCACGTCGACCATCTGAACAGCATGAAAGTCCTCTGGGGCCTGATCCTTGGTGCTGTGACCTGTACCCTGTTACTCATTGGCGGTGTTAGCGCTCTACAAGCGGCGTCTATCATCGTCGGCCTGCCCATGGCATTCCTGGTATTGATGATCGCAGCCTCTGTGACCCGGATGCTGGTATTCGACAAAGTAATCCCGGTGCCATCTTCCAGCGAACAGATGACCAGCAAACCAGCCACTGCCACAGCAGATTCCTGAATCCGCCGACAGGCGATAACCCTCGGAGTCAATGGAGGTTGAATGTCCGAAAACAACGTTAATGCAACGCCAGCCAAACTTGATCCACCAGTGTTCTACGGTGCAAGTCTGTTACTGTTTTCGCTTGTCGTAGTCGCTGCAGCCTGGCCAGATCAGGCAGGTGAGGCATTTGCCGGATTGCAAAGCGCCATCGTTGCAAATGGCAGCTGGTACTACGTATTGGTGGTTGCGATTATTCTGGTCACGGTTGTTACCCTCTGCCTTACCCGTCTGGGTGATATCAAGCTGGGCCCAGACCATGCGCTACCCGATTACTCCTTTATGTCATGGTTTGCCATGCTGTTTTCAGCAGGCATGGGCATTGGCCTCATGTTCTTTGGTGTCGCAGAGCCGGTGATGCACTTCCTGTCACCACCAACCGGCACCGGGGCAACGGCAGAAGCAGCAGAAGAAGCCATGCGCCTGACGTTCTTTCACTGGGGACTGCATGCCTGGGCCATGTATGCGATTGTGGCCCTGATCCTCGCTTACTTCGGCTATCGCCATGACCTGCCGCTGACGCTGAGATCGGCTCTTTATCCACTGATTGGGGAGCGTATTTACGGTCCCATCGGTGCTGCGGTCGATATCTTTGCAATTATCGGTACAGTCTGCGGCGTCGCGACATCACTCGGCTTTGGCGTACTGCAGATAAATGCCGGACTCAACTACCTGTTCGAGATACCGTCCACACCGCTCGTGCAAACTGTGCTGATAGTACTCACCACCGGACTTGCGACGCTTTCGGTTGTGCTCGGCCTGGATGTCGGTATCAAAAGACTCTCTGAGCTCAACCTTGGCCTCGCGGTGCTACTACTGCTTGGGGTGCTTCTCATTGGCCCCACGATTCTACTATTGCAGGCATTTGTACAAAATACAGGTAACTACCTCTCCGAGATCGTCAGCAAGACGTTTAACCTCTACGCTTATCACCCCACGGACTGGATTGGCGGCTGGACAATTTTCTACTGGGGTTGGTGGATGAGTTGGTCACCCTTTGTTGGCCTGTTTATCGCCCGCATTTCCCGTGGTCGAACCATCCGTGAATTTGTCCTGGGCGCTATGCTCGGACCGACTCTCTTTACCCTGTTATGGATGACAATATTCGGGAACAGCGCGATCCACCTGATTCTGGACCAGGGCATTACCCAGCTTGGCAGCGCTGTCCAGGCCGACACATCGGTTGCACTGTTCAAATTTTTCGAGAACTTCCCAATGAGTGAGGTTCTGTCCTTTATCGCCATCATCATGGTGGTGGTGTTTTTTGTCACATCTGCGGATTCCGGCGCCATGGTTGTCAACATGCTGGCTTCAAAGGGTCGTGACGATACGCCGCTACTCCAGCGGGTCTACTGGACCAGTACCATCGGCACCATTGCAATCATTCTCCTGCTGGCAGGAGGACTCCCGTCACTGCAG
>CAYGNA010000676.1:0-2028 GCA_964351065.1 uncultured Pseudomonadales bacterium | reverse complement strand
GTCGTTTCGACCGGAGCAGCGCAGCTGCGAAGCGGAGAAACCTCATACTCAACCCCGAGATCTCTCCACTCCGGCCCTGCGGGCCTGCGGTCGAGATGACCGGAGTGAACAACCCCGCCCACTCAGAGCAATGACAAATGTCATCCTCCAGCTACCACATTGACCATATTGAAAACGGCGTGTTGTTCGGCTGGTTTTACGATGTGGCGACACCAGACGAAGCGGCTGACTTCCAGATTGAGGTCAACCGCCGGGTAGTCGCACGCGGCACCGCAGACCGTTATCGCCAGGATCTGGAAGACGCAGGCCTTGGCAACGGCAAACACGCCTTCCAGTGTGCCATGTCGTGGATCTCAGCCGATCGTGCGCTGGATATTCGCCTGCTGGATCTCAATGGGGTGCCAGCCACTGGTGATGCTTTTTCGGTTAATGTGCCCGGTGCCGATACAGTGGTGCATTACCGCGCCTGCGATGGCCTGAACCTGCACTTTGACGTCTGGGCTGAACGCGACCTGGGTGAGGCACGCTTTAATCTCTTTTGTAACGGCGATCGACTCCCCCAGCTATACGCACGCGTGGCCGCAGGTGCAGGTGTGCTAACCATTCCTGTGCCGGATGTGCTCAGAAGTCGCGCGGGCCAATTTGTCTCGTTTGGTCTGGCAGAAGAGGTTGCCCCGCTGTGGTGTGGCCAACTTTCAATTCCCGACCGACAGGGTGCTTTTCTGGCTGTCGCAGATGCGTTGCCGCATGACCTGAGGAGTGCAGCCCTGCGAACCCGTCTGGAAACTGCAATTGATTATCTACAAGCGCAAAACCTGCTGCTGGCTCACGCGATTCTTACCAGTGGTAAACCCCTGGCGACGGCACCGCCACTGTGTTTGCCTGTTGCAGGTAAACCGGCTGTAAGTATTGCCCTGGTTGCGGGCAACGATATCGACGCGACATTTATCACCCTCGCCAGCCTGGTGCTGGCCCCGGTGAAGGCCTCGTTTGACGTGACGCTGTTCTCCCCGCAGCCTGACAAATTTGCGAATTCGGTGACCAATCTGACGACCGTTCTTTTGAGTGACCCGCCAGCAGAATCGCTGAATCGTTGGGCGAAAGAGGCAACAGCTCCCCATCTTGTTTTCCTCGATGCCGGCTACGAGGTCACTGCCGGCTGGCTGGACTCACTCATTGAGCCGCTTGTGAACGAAACAGTGGGTGCTGTGTTTGCCCGGGTGCAGCATTGTGACGGCACCTTGCGCTCGCCGCTGGAAGAGAAGGCTCCAACAGCTAATAGCCTGGCACCTGCTTACAATTATTTGCGCAGTCTGGATAAGGCAATAGAGGGTGCCATGGCCATCAGCCACTCAACGTTGACAACATCAGGTGGATTTCCGCCTGCTGAAACATCCGTTCTGGCAGCAACAGTGAGAATGTGTTCAGGACTGCGGGAAAGTGGCCTTGCCATTCTCTACCAGCCCTTTTCGCGACTGTTCCAGCACAAGGATGAATCCGCGACAGCTGAGGCCATCTCATTCGAGCCGGCTACTGAATCAACTCACCCCAGGCCACAGCGGGTACTTGTCATCGATCACACCACGCCGGATGCATCGCGCGATGCCGGCTCCTATGCCGCATTGCAGGAGATGAAACTCATGCAGGCGCTGGGTTTCGAGATTACTTTCCTGCCGGTTGACCTTGATTACAACGCAGTGCTGACTACCGGGCTGCAGCGAACCGGTATAGAAGCCCAGTATGCGCCATGGTGCCAGAGTTTGGCTGGCTTCCTTCGAGAGCGAATTGCAGATTTTGATGCCGTGTACATCACGCGCTTTGGTGTGGCAGAAGCGGTGATTGACGACATCAAGCGGCTGGCGCCGGGTACCCCGGTACTGTTTAACAACGCCGATCTGCACTTTTTACGCGAACTGCGTGGCGCCATTAGTGATGGCGCTGCACCGGAAGCGCTTGCCAGCGCGCTTGCCACCCGGGAACGTGAACTTGCGATCTGTCGCAAGGTAGACGCCGTGCTCTGTTATAACC
>CAYGNA010000675.1:0-2028 GCA_964351065.1 uncultured Pseudomonadales bacterium | reverse complement strand
GCGGTGGCATTACCAGACGGTGCACCACGACATCTGGGACTATGACCTGCCTGCCGCGCCGATTGTCATTGATATTGAGGTTGACGGCATCCCCGTGCCGGCCCTCGCCCAGGTCAGCAAGACCGGCTTTGTTTATGTGCTGAACCGCAAGACCGGCGTACCGGTGTGGCCAATCGAAGAGAAGCCGGTACCGGCCAGTTCCCTGGCGGGCGAGCAGGCAGCACCAACCCAACCATTTCCAACCTGGCCACCGCCGTTTGAAATGCAGGGAGTGGGCCAGAAGGATCTGCTTGACCTGACGCTCCTGATCACCAACAAAGTTAACGAAACCGTTAAGGGGTTGCAGCTGGGTGGGCTTTTTACGCCAGCGTCGGAACAGGGCACCTTGATGGTGCCGGGCATAGGTGGTGGTGCCAACTGGGGTGGTGCTGCTTTTGATCCACAGGTGAATCTGCTGATTGTCCCATCGCGCCGACTGCCAACAATATTGGCTGCAGTTCCTGTCGATGAGGAGCGATTTGGCTTTCCCTATATGGTCCGGTCATCTTTCCCGTTTATTGATGGGTTACCAATCGTTAAACCACCCTGGGGCAGTATTACTGCTTATAACATGAACACAGGGAAAATTACCTGGCAGGCGGTTAATGGACGCGGACCGGTGAATCACCCGCTGCTTGAGGGGCTGGACCTGCCTGACCTTGGCGCCGTGGAAGCGCCCGGATTGCTGATTGCAGGTAATCTGCTGTTCTATGGGCATCGCGGAAATGCCCCGGACGGTGAGTCATACCTGCAGGCGAGAGACAAGCGAACCGGAGAACTGGTCTTCTCCCATGCTATCAGGGGACTGCATGCCCAGGCACCACCAATGACCTATATGGCAGGCGGTCGCCAGTTTGTTGTCATCGCGACTGGTTCAAGTACAGAACCAGCGCGACTGACAGCATTTCGTTTGCCTTGAGCTTATCTTGAGTTAGCCCTGGGAGCCTGCACCTGATTGTCGCGCCCTGATCAGGCGATGGGTATTAGGACCAACTCAACCCGTCTATTAGCCTGTCGCCCCGAGTCTGAGCTATTGGTTGCAATAGGTCTCGATTCGCCGAACCCCTGGGTCAACATTCTGTTTAGCGCGACGCCATTGCGCTGCAAGGTGTTCGACACCGATCGCGCACGACTTTCAGACAGTTGCATGTTGAAGCTGTCGGAGCCAGTCGAGTCTGTGTGACCGGTAATTTCCAGCAGCGTTTTGTCGTATTCCTGCAATACCAGTGAAACGGATGACAGCACTCGTTCAAAGTCAGGCATAACGGTTGAACTCCCGGTTGCAAACGTGATGTTGCTGGACATAACCAGAATGAGGTTATTGCCATCACGCGTTACCGATACGCCGGTATTTTGCAACTCGGCCCTCAGCTTTGCTTCCTGCCGATCCATATAGTAACCCGCCCCACCACCGAGTGCGCCGCCAGCAGCGGCAGCTTCCAGCACGCGCACGTTGCGGTCTCTCGGGTCGTCGTCCCGGTTGATAATGGCTGCGCCAATGGCCGCGACACCGGCACCGATTTCTGCACCGGTGGGTACGATTGGTGGTACCAGCGTAACAACAATAGAAGGGCTTGATCCCGAGAGCAACCACCCGCTTCAGACCGCCTGGATTGCAGCGCAGGCGCCTCAATGCGGCTACTGCCAATCTGGCCAGATTATGCAGGCTGCCACGTTGCTGGCTGATTTCCCTAACCCTGATGATGAGCAGATCAGTGCCGTCATGAACGGAAACCTCTGTCGTTGCATGGCGTACGTTCGTATTCGGGCAGCAATCATACTGGCGGCGGGCGAGCTAAGCGGGAAGGCGGCCGACAAGTAACCGACCCGGGCCATGTTTGCCAGCGCACAGACGGCGGTCGTCGATGTTTGTAGATTGCTGTTCTCAAAGTCGCAATTAACCCAGGATTACTATGAAGAAGAGAACCAAAGCTGAAACCCTCTCGAAAGAGTTTGATAATTTCCTCGCTGATATCGACAGCCTTCTGC
>CAYGNA010000674.1:0-2033 GCA_964351065.1 uncultured Pseudomonadales bacterium | reverse complement strand
ACCTTCTCCGGGTCAAATTGATCAGCGCCGGTAACTAGCCGGGTGGACTGGCTACCGATGACCAGTGCCTGCCCCCTGCCAACAAACACATCAACGCTGCCTGCAGCACCCTCTTTGCTGGTAATGTCGACCAGTCCAGCGAGGCGGTCGAGCAGCAGGTCGCGCTCGTCCAACATGACCATCGAAGCGCCAGCGCCACCCTGCTGACCCAGCAGCGTGTCGTTGACATCCGCCAGTTGACTTGCGATTTCATTCACCTCGACAACACTCGCACGAAGGCGGTCAGCGGTCTCGCGCTGCATGGTAACCATGTCACGATTGGTATCGGTAACGCGCCTCGCCAGTCCCGAGGCTTCCGCCAGTACTACCTGGCGTTCTGCCGAACCAGTCGGATTCTGGGCCAGCCCGTTTAACGAATCGAAAAACTGCTGGATGTGCTGGCCGACGCCCGATTGTGAGTCCGCCAGCATATTCTCCAGCCTGCCCAGCATGGCGGAGAGTGTTTCATTTGCGCCAAAGGAAGAAGACAGGTCGCGCGCCGCGGCAGTCAGGTGGGCATCGTAGGCACGCTGGATACTGGAGGTTGTGACGCCGCTACCGACGTAACCATTACCAAGCTTCTGCCCCGGTAATGCCTCAAAGTTGATCAGTTGACGGCTGTAACCCTCGGTATTGGCATTGACGACATTGTTGGACGTTGTCGACAAGGCACGCTGCAGCGACAGCAAACCCGAGGTACCAATGTTGAGGAGATTTGCCATTAGCTGTCGCCTGTCCCTGCAGCGCGTTCAATCTGGGCAACAATCAGGTCGGCTAATCCAAAACCCTGACCGGAAACTGCCACCGCAACCTGCTGATCAAACATCTGCTGGTAGGTGCCAAGCGATGAGTCGGAGAACAGGCCACCGTCCATGGTGGCCTCCCTGGCAGACTTCAGCATCATGTTCAGAAAAATTGACTCGAACTGCTCGGCAACTTCCCTGGTGGCAGCACTTGCATCCAGTTTTGACGTGATCTGGTTCAAACCATTCAGGTCATGCCAGGATGTTGGTGATGTGTGGCCTATGCCGCTCATATCACGATCAGTTGGGCCTGGAGAGCCCCAACTTCCTTCAACGCTTCCAGAATTGATACCAGGTCACCCGGTGGTGCACCCACGTCGTTCACTGCCTTGACCAGGTCTTCGAGGGACACGCCGGATTCAAAGACAAACATCGGGTTTTCATCCTGGGTAATGGTGACGTTTGACTCTGGAACAACCACGGTATCGCCACGCCGGGCGAAGGGCGCAGGCTGGCTGACCGCAGGACGCTCGCTGACAGAGACGGTAAGACTGCCATGGGATACCGCGGCCGGCAGCACCCGCACATGACTACCAATGACAACCGTGCCGGTACGAGAGTTAACGATAATCCGCGCTGCCGCCTCTCCTGGATTGAACGTCAGGTTTTCCAACTCGGACACGAAGGCTACTTTTTGCGAGTAGTCCTCGGGCACCATGACATCAACCGAGACGCTGTCTACCGCCTCTGCTATGTCCGAGCCGATAAACGTATTGATTGTCTCGGCAAGCCGTCGAGCCGTTGTAAAGTCGGGGTCATGCAAATTCAACTGGAGTTTATTGGCCGCTGCAAACGGACTGGGCACGATGCGCTCGATCAGTGCGCCATTGGGAATTCGGCCGGCGCTTGTGCTGTTCACCGTTACACTGGAACCACTGGCTCCTTCGGCACCAAATCCGCCAACAATCAGATTGCCCTGCGCGATTGCGTAGGTCTGGCCATCATTACCCTTGAGCGGGGTCATTACCAGGGCACCACCACGCAGGCTCTTGGCGTTGCCGATCGACAGGACCGTGACATCCAATGCCTGACCGGTCTTGGCAAACGCTGGCAACCGCGCCTGTACCATCACCGCAGCAACATTTTTCAATTGCAGACTGATACCATCAGGCACTACAACACCCAGCCGGTTCAGCATGTTTTTCATGCTCTGCTCGGTAAAAAACGTTTGTGCCGTCTGATCCCCGGTGC
>CAYGNA010000673.1:0-2035 GCA_964351065.1 uncultured Pseudomonadales bacterium | reverse complement strand
CAAACAGGAGCATCGCGGGCCCCACGAGATGCCATTTTTTGAGCCATACCAACACGTCATGCAACATCATATTTGTTCTCCTGAAACGCTACTTTCCCGGAAATTCGCCTGTAACCGTTGCCTGACCTGGCCATACCTGACACGCAAGTTCTCAATCAGGATTATTTGAGCTGGTACCACCAGCAGGATCAGTGTCGTGGCAAACAGCAGTCCAAAACAGATGGTGATGGCAATAGGCACCATGTAAATCGCGAGACTGAACGTCTCAAACATCAGCGGCGAGAGACCGGCAATTGTGGTAAGGGAGGTCAGTAGTACGGCGCGGAACCGCGACAGGGCAGCATCTTTAATGGCGTCCAACAACGACATGCCAGCTTCCAGGTTTCGCCGGAAGAAGCTGATCAGCACAATTGAGTCATTGACCACGATGCCGGTGAGTGAAAAGAACGCCAGCAGCGACATGGCACCGATATCCATGCCCATGACCCAGTGGCCAAAAATGGCACCAGTCAGCCCTAGCGGGATCGCAAACATGACTGCGAGTGGCCAGGTGTAGGAGGCGAACGACCAGGTCAGTATCAGGTAGATGAAGATCAGCGTAAGGACAGCGCCTTTGGACATGGTCGCCACAATTTCCTGGTTACGTTGGGTCACGCCGCCCAATCCTGATGTGAGTCCGTAGCGCTGCTTGATGTCTTTGAGCGCATGCTCGGATACATGCGCCAACACGGTCTGGGTATTGTTGACTTCAGAATCAACCGAGGCGCTGACAATGACCGACATATAACCGTTGTTGTGGTTAATCACATCAATACCACGGCGGTTCGCAAGTTCAGCCAGCATACCGAGGGACACCAGTTCGCCCGTCGCGGTTTGGACGGGAAACTGCTTGAGCGACGCGAGCGAGTTACGCTCACCTTCGGGCAGCGTAACCAGCACCTCTATCTCGACATCGTTACTGTTAAAGATCTGCACCCGCTTCCCGTTGTAAGCGGCGCGTAACTGGCGGCCGATCGACTCCGTGGTGACGCCAAGTGATTTGGCTGCTGGCGAGAGCGTAAAGATAATCTGCTCCTGCCCGTAAGGCAGGTCGTCATATATGTTGGAAACACCTTCATAACCGGCAAGCGCCTCCTGCAGTTCTTCAGAGGCTCGCTTCAGCGTCGGGATATCCTGCCCGCGCAGTACAAGAGAAATATCAGGCATGCCGTTGTTTGCACCACCGACAACCTCAACCTGAAGTTGCTCAACATAGGGGGGGCGTGTGATACGCGACCGCCAGGCATCAACAAAAACCTGGGGCGTCACGGTGCGTTCCTCCTCCCAGGCGTATTCGATTCGCAGTGAACCGTACTGCGAACCATGCTTACGTTCCTGGTTGAGCCGCGCGCTATTGGTCTTGGACACAAAACTGTTGACGTTGACATCGCCAAACGATCGATTGGTTTCACCCAGACTGGCTTCCAGGTGCTGCAGGAAGCGCTCTTTGTCGGTATCTGTTGCACTGGCACCAAATTCAACGTTGGCCTCCAGCATCTCAAGACTCATGCCGGTTACAAAATTCATACCCACCCGACCGGACGCGGCCAGGCTGAGCGCTAGGATGACGCAGCCAAGCGCGGCGCAGAGTGTCGCGCCTGGATTGCGCAATGAGCCTTCGAGCAGTGGTCGATAGTAGCGCTCCCGGGCATGGACAAACTTGCTGTCGAACCATGTGCGGAACCTGCCTGGCCTGGTGCGATCCATCTGCTCAAAGCTGTGGCGCAGGTGTCCCGGCAACACCAGGAAACACTCGACAAGTGACGCCACAATGACACAGAGCATTACCGTCCGCAGCGTCACAATAAACTGGCCCAATTCGCCCCCGGTAATCAGCAAAGGTACAAACGCTGCAAGCGTTGTCAGTGATGACGTCATTACCGGCAGGAACATCCGCCGGGCACCACCGGCCGCTGCCTCCGCTGGCGACAACCCCTGCTCAAACAGAGTCGTTGCATCTTCTCCCACGACAATGGCGTCATCCACAACGATACCC
>CAYGNA010000672.1:0-2036 GCA_964351065.1 uncultured Pseudomonadales bacterium | reverse complement strand
GGTGTCGGGAGTTCGAATCTCTCCGGGCGGGCCAAACAAAAACGCCGACCTCGTGTCGGCGTTTTGGTTTGGCTTGCTCGAAGAATTTGATTCGAATCCCCGAGTCGACCTGCGCAGCAGGTCGTCCCGAGCGAGCAAAGCGAGTCGAGGGATCCCGAATCGAGATCTCTCCACTTCAGCCCTGCGGGCTTCCGGTCGAGAAGACGCGTTCTGCGCCGACGGATCGGGCCACCGCTGAAAACCCTCTTGCCCAGCATCTGAGTCGACTTGCGTAGCAGGTCGTCCCGAGCGAGCAAAGCGAGCCGAGGGATCCCGCAGCAGGTCGTCCCGAGCGAGCATAGCGAGTCGAGAGATCCCGGATTGAGATCTCTCCACTCCGGCCCTACGGGCCTGCGGTCGAGATGACAGTGGGCGGGCCCTACGGGCCTGCGGTCGAGATGACAACGGGCGGACTCAGTGAACATGCGGTCGAGAAGACGGTGGATAGGCTCAGCGTATTTCTATTCGCGTTGACGCGGGAACCTTTTACTCAGGAAACTGCTTAAAACGGGTTGTACCATCCCTTCCCAACTGCGTCATCAGGTCAACTTCCCAATCGAGGTAAGCGCGCATCGCATCTTCGACGGTCTCGCCTTTTGCTTCATTGGCGACAAAAGGGATGCGCCAGATATCAATGGGTTCTACAGCGTATTTAGCATCTTCTCTGACCAATTCGAATCCAGTCGCTTTCCAGGCCGCATTGCCGCCCTCAATAACACAAACAGGCTTATCAACCAGTGCACCAAGCTCGTCGGCACAGAGGCAGGCCAGCGAACCATCCTCCGAGGTCAGCACATATTCACTTGCGTCTGGCAACGCGGCGAGACTCTCACTTAACTGGCTTCGAAGAATGTACCAGGCCCCTGAAACATGCGCCGCGCGGTAGGCCGTGCTCAGGCTCGCATCAAGTACTAGTGCACCTTCCTGCAACTTCTTTTGCGCTAACTGTGGCGATACCCTGGTTGACGTTGATCCAGCCAACCCTGCAACAGGCGCAGTTCGACCACCTGTGACCAGCGACTCAGTCGAATTGTCGAGCATCAATGTCCGAACGTCTTTCTGGCCCATCTGAATGAGCCAGGACGCCGTCATCGACGCCCGTATACCGTCGTTATCAACCAACACGATGCGCGCATTACGAACGCCGATAAATTCATCGGTGGCCTGAACCACCTGCCCACCTGGCGCATGAACAGCATCACCCAGGTGTCCCTGTTCGAATTCTTCAATCGTTCGCACATCCAGCAGAAACAGTGATCGACTGGCCCGTTCAGCTCGCCATGCCTTCAACTCCTCTGGCGTGATCTCCTGCACCTGAAAACGGGATGCAACCTTTTCAGCAGCGGTTTTTGACCTCTGTAGCCCTGCTTCATCCGGAACCGGCGCCCAGTTCGATTCGCCCTTTGCCGGTTCATAACCAGACAATCGCCACCCCATAATGCCGTTACGCAAGGCGAATACATCATTGGGTAACCCCGCATTAATCAGGGATTGTGCCCCGATAATGCTGCGGGTACGGCCAGCGCAATTGACAATGACCTTTGTATTCGCCGAAGGCACCGCTGTAAAACCACGATACACAAGCTCTGCGCCGGAACAGCAAAGCCCTGTTGGAATGCTCGCCCAGTTAAATTCTGAGTAAGGCCGACTGTCGAGGATAATCATATCCTCACCCGCCTCCATCATTTGATGGACCTCGTCTGCGGACAACGAGGGGGTGCCAGATTCATGCTCAACAAATTCACCAAACGCCTTGCTCGGCACATTAACACCAGAGTAGGTTTCATAACCCGCGGCCTGCCAGGCAACAATGCCACCCTCGAGCACAGCAACATTGGT
Source organism: uncultured Pseudomonadales bacterium (assembly GCA_964351065.1). Lineage (GTDB taxonomy): Bacteria > Pseudomonadota > Gammaproteobacteria > Pseudomonadales > Azotimanducaceae > JANQJA01. Next base: position 158 of record CAYGNA010000672.1, on the reverse strand, counting down.
GTAACCCAGCACCAACAGTCTATTGGCCGCGCGTACCGCGAGTCCTTCGCCACTATCGCAAACGATGATGGGCACAGAGGTATAGGGAAGCAGATCGGCAACGAGAACTTCCAGACGACTTAGGGGCAAAGGCACAGCAAACAACAGGTGGTTTCGGG
>CAYGNA010000671.1:0-2038 GCA_964351065.1 uncultured Pseudomonadales bacterium | reverse complement strand
GGTATCCGTGGACATCAGCGCATTCAGCAGCGGCGTGGTGATGGCTACGTCGCGGAAAAGGAGGTCAAGACTATCATCTCGTTTGTCGGCGGGGAGTTGCTTGTCGCAGGGCGGGCTGATGGTTATTTTCCTGAGCTGGTCCCGCTTCTCGTCGAAGAGATTAAAACTGTTCGCGCTGACGCCACCCGACTACCAGTTTCCCAGACCAGTCTGCATTGGGGTCAGGGCATGATCTATGGCTATCTGCTGGCATGCGAACATGAAGTTGAGGAAGTCTGTGTCCAACTCACCTACCTGCAACTGGATGATGATTCGGAACATACGCTTGAACGGATATTCTCAACAAGCGAGCTAAAAGCTTACTTTGAAGGAGTTGTACATCGTTATCTTGAATGGGTTGGTAACGTATTGCAGTGGCGGACGCAGCGCAACAAGACCATTGGCGAGTTAAATTTCCCTTATGATCACTATCGTCCAGGTCAGCGCGATCTGGCCGTGGCAGCCTATCGGGCACTGCAGCAAGGCACGAGACTGGTGCTTCAGGCGCCAACCGGATTGGGCAAGACGATGGCCGTGCTGTTTCCGGCCGTGAAGTCGATGCGTGAACTGGGTTACGACCGGGTGTTTTACCTGACGGCTAAAGGCTCCGGTGCGCGCCTGGCACGCGAGGCAATCAACGCGATGCGAGGCAAGGGGCTTGCACTCAGGGATATTACGTTGACGGCAAAAGAGAAGGTCTGCTTCAACCCGGGATCTCCCTGTGACGCTGAACACTGTGAATACGCTGATGGTTACTATGACAGGATAGGCAGTGTGCTAACCGATGAGCTTCGCCAGGAGCACTGTCTTGATCGGGAATACATCGACAGCCTTGCCCTGACCCACCAGCTTTGCCCCTTTGAACTGTCGCTGGATTTGTCACGGCTGGCTGACGTTGTGATCTGCGATTACAACTATGTGTTTGATCCCTCGGTGTACCTGCGAAGGTTTTTTGATGAAGAGCAGGGACGGTATGCACTTCTGATAGACGAGTCGCATAACCTTGTCGATCGCGGCCGTGAAATGTTTTCGGTTCGGCTGAGTCGCGCTGCTGTTACCGGGTTACGGCGGGCACTAAAGCTTGACGCACCACTGATTGCCAGGCGTCTGGGGAAGGTGAACACTGCGCTACTTTCGCTGCGGCGGGAAAACCAACAGGCGTTTGAGGCGGACGGTTTCTTCCAACTGGAAGAAATGCCGGAAACACTATTGCGCGCACTCCGGCTGTTCTGTGAGGCCGCAGAGGCAGAACTGCAGGAGCGGCAGGTTGGTGCACTACCTGAACTTGTCACCCTGTATTTTGATTGCCTGCGGTTTCTGCGACTGGCAGAAGGCTTTGATGAGCACTTCGCCTGCCTCATTACGTCTGAAAATGGGGTGTTCTGGATCAAAATTCTGAATCTTGATCCATCCCCTGGATTGGATGCGGGTATGTCACGGGCAAGCAGCGCCGTGCTTTTTTCCGCAACGCTGGTGCCAAGACCGTATTTCCAACGCCTGATTGGTCTGGCTGACCAGACCCCGTGGTACCGATCTGTATCGCCGTTTGAAGCAGAAAATCTGGGTGTGTTCACGGTGCCTTTCATTTCAACAGCATGGCGGGATCGTGGGGCTTCGCTCTATGCCCTGGTGGACGTTATCAGCGACGTAGTGAGTGGTCGCGTTGGTAACTATCTGGTTTTTTTCCCATCTTATGCCTACCTGGAGCAGGTCTTTGAGAAGTTTGTTGAGCGTTATCCCGGGTTTGAGACACTGTGTCAGGCGAGGGGTATGACCGAAGAAAACCGGGACGCTTTTTTGGCGCAATACGAAACCACAGACCGTAAGGAGTCCCTGGTGGGGTTTGCCGTCATGGGTGGTGTGTTTGGTGAAGGCGTGGACCTTGCCGGTTCGCGACTCATCGGCGTAGTAGTCGATGGGGTTCGCTTCCCCCAGATTTGCGTCCAGCTTGACCTTGTTCGTGACTATTTTGAAAGTGAAGGTAATGGTTTCAGGTATG
>CAYGNA010000670.1:0-2041 GCA_964351065.1 uncultured Pseudomonadales bacterium | reverse complement strand
TGGGAAAAGAGATCCTGCCGAAGGTCGCGCAGTCCGTCAACGATGGCACTGACAAGCGTCTGCCTGTGCCAGTGCCCGGTAATCGCCACAGTAACCATGAAGACAGCAAACAGGACGCCGGCTGCAAAAATCGGTTCAAGTCCGGTCCGGCTTTCAACCCATCGGGTCAGCTCGATCATGCCAAGATCCGGCATGTGCCCCTTGTTCTCGCCAATGATGATGTAGTCAACCAGCACACGGCTGATGATAATTTCCATCAGCACCGCAATGGTACTGGTGATCAGGATCAATACCCCACTAACAACCAACCTGAGGCGATACGGCCGCAGCCACCTGAGTATCCTGACAAACAGCTGAAGGTTAAGCACGGCACCGGACAGTTCTGCGTCGAACATCGCGTGATCGCGGGGTTGGGCGTTGTCACTCATAGCGGGGCCAGCTCCAGCTCAGCAAGCCCCTGGCGTGGATCGCCACCCTGGGTCTGGATGCGCTCAAGGGCGGCATAGAGCCCATCCTTACGCAGCAGTTCTTCGTGCGAGCCAAGCTCAACAATATGGCCTTCATCCATCACTACAATGCGGTCGCAATGGCGCAGCGTGGATACGCGATGAGAGACCAGGATTGTGGTCTTATTTTGTCGAAGCTGCTTCAGGCGGCCCAGAATATGCTCTTCTGTTTCGGTATCAACACTGGAAAAGCAGTCATCCAGAATCAGTACCGGCGCGTTTCGAATCAGCCCCCTGGCCAACGTGGTACGCTGTTTCTGTCCACCGGATAGCGTAACACCACGTTCACCCACCACCGTGTCCATCTGTGCCGGCATATCAAAGATTGTGCCACTAAGCGCTGCCGCCTCAGCCGAATCCCAGATGATCTCAAGGTTTCGGTCGGGGTCATCGTAGCTGATGTTATTACGCAGCGGTTCACCAAACAGGAAGGGATCCTGCAGTACCTGTGCGATCTGGGAGCGGAGCTGCGCCAGTGGATAGTCGCAGACATCGTGACCATCAAGCAGCACCTGGCCACGCCCGGTATTGACCATCCGTGTAAACTGTTTGAGCAGCGTTGACTTGCCAGAGCCAACGCGGCCGACTATGCCAATCGACTCACCCGCCTCGATATGCAGGTTAATGTCTTCAAGCACAGGGGCATCTGCCCGAGGATAGGCGAAGCTCAGATCTTTCAGCACAAAATCGCCACGAATGACCTCGGGGGTCTGGTGGCTTGGTGTGTTCTGGATCTCGGGTTCCCAGTCGAAAATCTCATAGAGTCGATTGGTAGCCACCGCGCCACGCTGCAACAGCGTAATAAACATACCCGCCATGCGGATGGGCTGAAGCAGCATATTGACGCAGAACATGAAGAACAGCAGATCACCCACTGTCATGGCACCATCAAGCACCAGGCTACCGCCATAGACTACGATGACCAACTGCGCACCAGACGCAAACAGTGGCATCCAGGCCATCATGAGCGACTGTACCCGAGCCTGGTTAAAAAAAGCCTCGCCGTAGGCACTGTTGGTCAGCCAGAAACGCTTGATTTCATTTTCTTCCTGGGCCTGCGCCTGCACGGTGCGAATCCCGCCAAGGTTTTCCTGCACATGGGAGGACAGGCCCGACAAACGCTCCTGCATGACACGCGACGTCACGGCCATTTCTTTTGAAACCCACCAGGCATAAACAAAAATTGCTGGCAGCAACGGCAGGATCAGGAGCGTCAGCGAAGGTGATTTTGCCACCATGTAGGTGATGGCATAGAGCGGCGCATAAATCATGATCACCAGTTGGATGGCTCCAAAGGCAATCAGGCGCTGAATCAGCGAAATATCCTGAATCGCACGGGTCATGATGTCGCCCACGCCAATTCGACCAAAGAAGTCGGGACCCTGAACCTGCACCGCCTGATAGAGCTTCTGCCGCAGGTCATATGACACGTGGAAGCCTACCCGGCGAATCTCCCGCCGGGCGTGAACCACAAAAACAAAGCGCAGGAAAACGCAGCCGACCATACAGATAGTAATCTGCACGAGGCTGTAGTC
>CAYGNA010000669.1:0-2045 GCA_964351065.1 uncultured Pseudomonadales bacterium | reverse complement strand
TCACGGCACCACAATCCGTGCAGATGCCTATATCAACGGAGACGGCGGCGTAATTGAAATCAGAGCGCAAAATGTTTCTGTTTCCGGGTTTCTTTCTGCCCGGGGTGGAGATGAAGGCGGTGATGGCGGGCGCATTTTGTTGGCAGCTGCCGATAATCTTTCCTTTGATGGTGAAGTCGACGCTTCGGCACCATTGGGGAATTTCGGAACGCTCTCGCTTAAGGCGCCGCAGATAATTGTAGCCGACGAGACGGATGTCACCGCGCGGGCGTTGGCTGCCACGACGGCCAATATCGAAATGGCAGCAACCAACAGCGTCACGGTGCTGGACCTCGAGGCGAATTCCCTGGATCTCGATCGCAATGACCTGGTTGTTGTTATAGAAGGCAGTGCATTGTCAGGGCTCGAAGGTGATGCAATAGCGTTTGTGATGGCAGGTGCGGATGACGTCGTTCGAACGGATGGTCTCGTTACGGTTTCGGTGACGGATACCGGCCTCAATACCAATGCGTTGATCGACATAGCAGGCACAATTGAATCAGCGCGTATGCCGGATCCATTGCCCAATGCGCCGCTTAGTCCTGCCAACACCGTAGCGCTGGCGGCCAATAACGGGCGTATCAGAATCCGGTCATCAGGTGTGCTGCGGGCGGATGATGAAAACGGGGGGCTCGTTCTTCTAATTGCAAACGGTTTTGATGGCCTCAATGAGGCGGGGACTATCCTGTTCAGTGGTGTTGGCGATGTGTCAAATGATGATGCGGTGGGCGGCACTATAAAGCTGTTGGCGGACAGGGTTGGGCTGCTTGATGCGGCCCTACTCGATGCCTCGGGTAAGCAGGGTGGTGGCGAAATTCTGGTTGGTGGAAACTTCCAGGGGCTTGGGCCGGAATCTAACGCGTTGCGTACTCATGTCGGCAAAGATGTCGTGATAGCTGCAGACGCATTCGATCAGGGCGACGGCGGTAGGGTAATTGTATGGTCAGATGATGCCACCCGCTTTTATGGTTCGGTAAGCGTCCGTGCCGCTGCTGGCCAGGGTGGTTTTGTTGAAGTTTCCGGCGCCAGATTTCTCGACTATCGCGGCGACGTAGCGCTGATGTCCCAGAGTGGGCGGTCAGGCACACTTTTGCTCGATCCCACCGATATTACCATTCAGGGTGTAGCAGGGAATCTGGATGGAGATATTGATGCGGGTACCAGCGATGACTCGATTCTTTTTGCCGACGGAGGAGCAAACACAACGCTGGATGTTGCGGAGCTGACCTCAGGCTTTACCAGTGGCGATACGATTATCCTGCAGGCAACGAGCGGAGATATTACTTTTACGGTTGATACGACGCTGCAAGACGGTGTCAATCTTGTTGTTCAGGCAGGTGGAAACGTCTCGGTTGATGACTCGACTGGGAGTGGGGTGACGCTACAGGCGCAGGGTGCCGGGACGATACACCTCGAAGCCGACTCTCCTCACACTGGCACAGCGGAAGCGGCTGACGGCACGGGATCGATAATTATAGGTACAGCTGATGCACTTGTTTCAGCGGCAGGCGCTATTACTCTCATTGGTGCCGACTTCACGTTCACAGGCACTGTTGACTCCGGTACTGGTGATCTGACACTTGCCCCATCGACTAACTCGGCATTTACGTTGGGGACCGGAGGGCAGGTAACAGACACAGATCTGGATCAACTGAGTTCCACCGGAACAGTAACATTAGGTTCCGCGGATACAATGGGAACAGATGGTGCTGGCGGGGGGGCGGTGACGCTAACCGCCACGAGTCTGACGGTGGCGAGCGCACTTACACCAGGTTTTTCCCTGGATCTTGTGGGTGATTCGATTGTTCTGAACGCGGGCATTACATCTGACGATGTTGCGAATAACAGCCTGTCATTTTCTGGCCCGGTAACACTTGGGTCTAATGTTTCCCTGGTGACTGACAACACCGTAAACGACGGCGCGATTACCTTTGACTCAACGATTGATGCCGACGATGCATCGACCCAGGATCGGTCGTTAACCCTGACCGCAGGCACGGGCGCCG
>CAYGNA010000668.1:0-2053 GCA_964351065.1 uncultured Pseudomonadales bacterium | reverse complement strand
GTGTTCCTAAATAACATCTACTCATTCTATACAGATTTAGGCTACAACCATGAATGGCTGGTGGTGGATGTCATCGCCAAACCCGGCAATACGCTAACCAACGAGGTCCTGCAGGTTTGCAGCCCTGACCGCATCGAAACTTATGTCGCAACAAAAGACCCCTACCGACGGTGGGAATTCAAACTGAATCCCGGTGAAACCCGCGATGAAATGCTCGAGCCGGAAAAAATCCACAGCCTGATTGACCCCTGGACACCACGCGGCACCTACGAGGTGCGCCGCGCTGCAGTTTATGAGTTTCATGCTGCAACAGCAGATGAGTGGCGTCAGGGTAACGTGCTGATCGCCGGTGATGCTGCACACCAGACGCCACCCTTTTTGGGGCAGGGCATGAACTCGGGCATGCGGGATGTCATCAACCTGGCCTGGAAAATGCCCCTCATCATTCGAGGTGTTGCCACGCAGTCACTGCTTGACACCTACCATGCCGAGCGAAATGCACATGCGCACGACATGGTCGACTGGGCCGTGTCGTTAGGCCGGCTGATGGAACACCTTGCAGCGACCGAGCAGGCCGAACGAGATGGCAAGCCAGCACCTACCGCTGCTGCACAATTGAAGTCGGCTGGCTATGGCCAGGGACGGGACCAGCCACCTGTTCGGGCTGGCGCTATCATCAAAGAACAGCTCAGTGACGAGGGTTCAACGGGGTATCTGTTCAGGCAACCCATTGTCCGGGATGTAACCGGCAATGAGTTCCTCCTGGATAGTCTACTGGGACCTGGCTTCGCAATCGTGGGACGAGATCAAACCTGTCTCAAACTGAACGCGGCAAGCAAGGCAATCGCTGGAAAACTCAATATGGCTGCAGTCTCGCTCGAAGGGCTGGAACCCGCACGTGGACACTTTGATCAACTGTTTGGCACAAGCGACGCTGCAATTGTACGCCCCGACAGGCTGGTATTTGGTCATACGAGTAACACGCTATCGCTGAACGACTTAATGGCAGAACTGGCTTGCAAGCTCTGGTTGATCTAGCCCAGAGTTCCCGGATCAGACCCGACTGAGGTGTGCCACCAATCCGACACTTGTTCGCCGACAAATGAACAGGTCGCGTACTGCCGGATGGCAACTGCACACAGCCTGGTCAGGTGCACAGATCTACTCCCGCCGGACAATGATCAGAACCAGTTACATCCGGCCAGATAAACGCCTCTGTGACGGCTTTGTCAGCAGAGCGGGATGCGAGAAAGTAGTCAATCCGCCAGCCCACGTTCTTCTCTTTGGCACCGCCAAACTGTCGCCACCAGGTGAAGTGCCCGGGCTCATCCAGGTGGCGCGTTCGAAAAGAATCAACCCAGCCTGCGTTGATCAAGGCACTCACCTTGTCACGCTCTTCGGCTAAAAACCCGCTGCTCTTGCGATTGCTTTTTGGCCTCGCCAGATCGATCTCCTGGTGAGCCGTGTTGTAGTCACCACCAATCAGGGTAGGTCCGTAACGGCGGCACTGGTTCGCGCGCGCGAATACCGCGTCGGTGAAGTCCAGTTTGTAGGGTACGCGGGAATTGTCGCGTTCCCGCCCACTTCCTTTGGGAAAGTAGACACTCGCAACCGTAAGCCGGCCAAAGCGCGCTTCGATGTAGCGCCCCTCAACATCAAATGCCTCGATACCCAGCTTTGTCTCAATCCTATCCGGCACCAAGCGGGAGTAAACAGCCACGCCGCTATAGCCTGGGCGTTCGGCGGGATGAAAGAAAGCGTGCCAGCCCTCTGGCGCTCGAACATCATCGGGCAACTGGTCCGGAAATGCGCGCACCTCCTGCAAACAGACGATGTCAGCATCACTTGATTGCAGGAATTCAAGGAAGCCCTTCTTTGCGCAGGCCCGCAGTCCGTTTACATTCCAGGTGACCACGCGAAGCGTCGAAGACTTAACCGTCATGATCGCCCCCTGCGTCAAGCGAGGCAACAAACTCGTGCACCTGTCGGCGAGAGCGCAGTCTTACAAACCTGATATGACCAAAATGTTCTTCATGCATGGCCGCCTCATAAC
>CAYGNA010000667.1:0-2060 GCA_964351065.1 uncultured Pseudomonadales bacterium | reverse complement strand
CCCTGGGGCACCTACCACTTCTGTGACGACGGCCCCACCACCTGGCATTCGTTTGCTGGCAAAGCGATTGAACTCGCGTTTGAGGCTGGGCTGATCGAAAACAAACCTGACGTTCTGCCCATCCCAACCAGCCAGTATCCGACCCCGGCCCAACGACCTGGTTATTCTGTGCTCAACACCCGGAAATTCCAGGCACAATTTCCCGATTTTACCCTGCGCTCGTGGCAGGACGGCGTTCGCGATATCATTGCGGATCTCAGCAGCAAGGCAGAAACTACATGAGAATTCTGGTCACAGGCGGCGCCGGCTTTATTGGCTCGGCGGTTATTCGCGAGATCATCAAACATCACGATGATGAGGTGCTGAACCTCGACAAGCTCACCTATGCCGGCAACCTGGCAAATCTGCGTGAAATCGAGGACAACCCCCGCTACCAATTCGCCCAGATCGATATCTGCGATAAAGACGCGGTAGTCGCGTGTATCAATGACTTCAAGCCAGACATTGTGATGCACCTGGCTGCCGAGACCCATGTAGACCGCTCCATTGATGAACCCGGCACGTTTGTCCAGACGAACGTGGTAGGCACCTTTAACCTGCTTGCCGCCGCCAGTGACTACTACAACAAGGCGCCTGAGGCAGTTAGATCAGCATTTCGCTTCCACCACATCTCAACCGATGAGGTGTTTGGCTCACTGGGCGCAGAGGGCCTCTTTACTGAAGCCACGCCCTACAGCCCCAACTCGCCTTATTCCGCCAGCAAGGCAGCTTCGGATCATTTCGTTCGGGCCTGGCAAACAACCTTTGGTCTGCCCACGGTCGTCACCAACTGCTCAAACAATTATGGTCCGTACCATTTTCCGGAAAAGCTGATCCCGCTGATGATCCTGAACGCCCTGGAAGGCAAACCCTTGCCTGTCTATGGCGACGGCGCGCAGATTCGCGACTGGCTGCACGTAGAAGACCATGCCCGCGCTCTCTACCTGGTTGCGACCACAGGCACACCCGGCGAGACCTACAACATTGGTGGGCACAACGAGGTCAAGAACATCGACGTCGTCAAAGCGATCTGCATTCTGCTGGAAGAAAAAGCACCGCAGAAACCAGACAACATCAACCGGTTTGAAGACCTGATTACGTTTGTCACAGACCGCCCCGGCCACGATGTGCGCTACGCCATTGATGCCAGCAAGATTCAGCAGGAACTCGGCTGGCAGCCAGCAGAAACCTTCGATACCGGCCTCGCCAAAACCGTGGACTGGTACCTCGATAACATGGACTGGTGCCGCGATGTACAGTCCGGCAACTACCAGCGCGAACGACTCGGGACCATCAAATCATGAAAGGCATTATTCTCGCTGGCGGCTCAGGCACCAGGCTGCACCCCTCTACCATGGTGGTCTCCAAGCAACTGTTGCCCGTGTACGACAAACCCATGGTGTACTACCCGTTGTCGACGCTGATGCTGGCCGGCATTAAAGACATCCTGGTGATATCAACGCCAACCGATATTGGGCGTTTCAGCGACCTTTTGGGCGATGGAAGCCAGTGGGGGCTCTCGCTGAGCTACGCCATCCAGGAACAACCGCTGGGGCTCGCGCACGCCTTCCAGGTAGGCGAAGCGTTTGTCGACGGTGACGGCTGCGCGCTCATTCTTGGCGACAACATCTTCTTCGGCCAGAACTTCACTCAGACGTTGGCCCGCAGTGTTGCACGCGAGGACGGCGCCACAGTATTTGCTTACCCGGTGCGTGATCCGGAAAGATTTGGCGTCGTCGAGTTCGACAAGGATCGCAAGGCGATCAGCATCGAAGAGAAACCCGAACAGCCAAAATCCCGTTACGCAGTTACCGGCCTGTACTTTTATGACAATACCGTAACCGAGAAGGCAAAATCGCTTTCACCATCCAAGCGCGGCGAACTTGAGATTACCGACCTCAACCGCCTGTACCTGGAAGAAGGCACCCTCTCGGTCGAACTGCTCAGCCGCGGCATGGCCTGGCTCGACACCGGTACACACGACTCGCTGCTCGAAGCCGGACACTTTGTGCAAACCATGG
>CAYGNA010000666.1:0-2063 GCA_964351065.1 uncultured Pseudomonadales bacterium | reverse complement strand
GTCGTGGGTGACCAGTCAACATCGCGCTGATCTTCCGACTGATAAGACGAGTAGCCTGTAATCGACTCAAAGTCCGCGAAACCAAAGTCGTACTTGATTTCCAGCACGGCATTTTTTGCCTGCACGTCTGCGGTTTCAAGCTGCTTGGAAGAGAGATTATTCAGCCCATATTCGAAGTCTGGGTCATAAGCCAGGTAACTCGCAAGACTTGCCTGCGCCCCGGACGTGCTGGTGTCATCACTAAACGGCCCACCAATATCGGAAACCTGGAAGTTACGCCCGATACGCTCGTAGTCTGAATACTCCAACTTAAGACGCACAGACATCTCGTCCGTGGGTGTCCACAGGAAGGTAGGCCGGATAACCCAGTCTTTCTGCTGCTCTTCGTCCTGGTCAGTCAGCGTGTTGTAAGTGTAACCATTGTCATCAGACGCACGAATCGCAAGTCGACCAGCAATTGTCTCGGATAGTGAGCCATTCACGACTGCTTCGACCTGCTTGCGATCGCGTGAGCCACCACTGACTTCACCACGAAGCTTCAGGTCAAAATCATGAGTTGGATCGCCGGTTCGAATAATGACGGCGCCGCTGATGGTATTTTTGCCAAACAAAGTGGCCTGGGGGCCACGCAGAACTTCAACAGTTTCGATGTCGAGGAAGTTTGCGCGAAACTGGCGTTCACGCGCCGAGTACATGCCATCAACAAACAGACCGACAGACTGGTCGAAGCCAAAGTTCAGGCCCGCGCCAAAGCCGCGAATGCTGATACTCGTTTGTTCACCACCCTCGCGCACGTTAAAACCTGGCACCCAGTTCGACAGGTCATCGAGGTTCTGCAGCGATTGTTCGCGGATCTGCTCACCACTCACAACGCTGACTGAGACAGGCACATCCAGCAGGCTGGCCTCACGCCGCGTTGCTGTCACGGTGATTTCTTCAATTTCCTGCTGAGCCATCGCGGCGGGTGCCACAACCGCGCCAACTGTGCCAGCCGCAATACTCAATACCAGAATTTTAGGTACGAACGGAAACGTCCAATTTAAATCAGTTTTCATCTAGACCCCCTTGTTTTTGTGCACTGCAGCGACGAACGAAGTCCATCAGCAAGACTGCAGCAGAAACACGTTATATCTTCTAAAGACGTTAATGTAAATATTGGGTATGCTGATATGGTATATTTTCAACAAAAGTTGATTGCCTGGGTTGTTAAGGTTTTCAGCGTCAGGGGAACGTCGGAGAACACCAATTCATCGTTCTATTGCTGAGTCCGCGATGCTAGTATTCGCTGAAAAAACTGGTCCAATGTTGCAACAAAAGCCTGCAGGCATTCGTACTCGCGGTCGCGCCACCGACAAACACAACACACGTGTGCACGAACTCAACACTATCGCGACCCGGATCTTCAATCTGCACCGCGTACTGGCAACTCGCATGGAAGAAATTGCCGAGGCCATAGGGACAACACCGGGCAATCTTTATCACTACGTCGCCAGCAAGGAAGAACTCGCCTACAAGTGTTACCTGCGCAGTTGCGAGGTCAGGCGCTCACAACTCCAGATCGCTGACGAACCAGGTCAGTCTGGCCTGCAAAAAATTGAGCGATTCTTTCGTCAACTTCTGGTTGAAGGCCAAAGTCGAACGGCTGTACCAGGAGAAATTGGCATATTAAAGCCTGAATGGGCCAATCGGATCAGGCGTCTCCAACGAGAAAACACTGCCGCTGCACAGCGAATCATCGCCAGTGGTGTTGAAGATGGCAGCATACGAAGTTCGAACCCGTTTCTTACTGGCATCGGTATCCTCGGTATCGTTGAATGGATATCGTTCTGGTACACAAACAGGTTGCCGTACTCCCGCGAAGAAGCGACCGAGACCATGCTTGATGTCGTAATAAACGGGGTAACCGCGCACCGACCTTTTGACGTCAATATTCCAAAAATGGAGCAGCCCTTCCCCACGCTAGAAGCCGCAGACCCTTTCGACAAGGACGCCATGGCGAAGCTGAAACTACAGCGATTTCTGCGCGCAGCCATGCATTCTTTCAATCGAGACGGCGTCAAGGC
>CAYGNA010000665.1:0-2063 GCA_964351065.1 uncultured Pseudomonadales bacterium | reverse complement strand
CAACCATGCTGCCAGTCGTTGCCTACCTGACAGAAACCGTACCGGGAGTAGAAGGCGGCGTCCTGTGGTGGGCTCTGGCGCTAGGCGCTTGCCTTGGTGGCAACGCCACACTCGTGGGGGCGAGCGCCAACGTCGTGATGTCAGGACTTGCGGATAAAGCCGGCCACCCAATTGGCTTTCTCGAATACATGCGAATTGCACTATTGCCCACGCTGCTCACAGTGGGTCTTGCTGGCATCTGGTTGATTGTCTTTGAGATGTAGCCAATATAACCGGCGCGTCCTGCCTGGTGCTGAGTACCAGGCTGCCGTCTGGTTGAACTGAGCTACCGATGGTCAGGTGAGTCAGTTCAACCACACGGGCTTTGGTTTATTCGTAAGTGTTGGTGATCGCCTGGTAGGTGCCAACACGCAGGTCCTGGCGTAGCGGGAAAGGCGATTGCATCAGCTGAATCATGCCCACAACAACAATTTGCTCCACCGGGTCGATCCAGAATACCGTGCCCGCGGCGCCGCCCCAGCTGAACTCTCCCTTGCTGCCCATGGCGCTGGTCGCAACAGGATCGACAACCACGCTGAAGCCAAGGCCAAAGCCGGTGCCACCCTGACCGAATACCTGGGTGGGTTGTTCACCGGAGCCAACCGCACCAAGGCTGAACGGCAGATGGTTGGACGCCATGAAGTTGACTGTCTTGGCACCCAGAATGCGTTTGCCATCCAACTCGCCACCATTACGCATTGCCTCGGCAAAGCGCATGTAATCCATGGTTGATGACACCAGGCCGCCGCCACCAGAGAAGAGTGTTACTTTGGTGTAGTCCCGCATGGCTGCACCGGGTTCTTCCACTATGGTGACGAGTTTGTTTGCCTTGCGATCGTAGTAATGATTGGGGAGGAAACGGTCGAGCTTGTCGGCAGGCACCTGGAAGAAGGTGTCAGTCATCCCGAGGGGTTTGAAGATGTGTTCGGCAAGGTATTCGTCAAATGGCTGACCGCTGAGACGCTGAACCACAAGACCGGTGATATCGACGGCAACTGAATAGTGCCAGCGTTCACCCGGCTGGTAGCGAAGTGGTAGCTCGCCGACCTTACGGGCAAACTCGTCGAGGTCTTTGGCGGTAAACAGGCGAGCGTCAGCGTACATCTTTTCTGTTGGATGGCGCGTGTTCAGGCCGTAGCCAAGCCCGGCGGTGTGCGTCAGGAGTTGCAGCATGGTCATTGGCTGCTCGACGTCTACCAGGCTGCCATCATCCATCCTGACCTTCATGTCCTTGAGTTCGGGGACAAATTTGGTGACGGGGTCAGACATACGAAACTTGCCCTGCTCATACAACTGCATGGCCGCCGCTGCCGTAATAGGTTTGCTCATCGAGTAAATGCGAAAGAGGTCAGTTTTTTCCATTGGCCTGGGGTCATCGGCGCCCTTTTGGCCGTATGACTTGTACTGAACAATTTTGCCATCGCGAGCAATCATGGTGACGATGCCCGCGAGTTGTTTCTGGTCGACAAACTGCTGCATTAGATCGTCAATGACGTTGAGTCGTTCTGTTGACATGCCAACGCGCTCGGCTTTGGTCTCGGGCAGGGGTTTGGCAAAAGCCGTGGTTGAGAAGAGCAGAAAAACAGAAAAAAGGAGTGTGGATAGTCGATTCATTAACAGGTTCCGGTAGCTACAAAAGCCGTTACAGTACCATGCCGCGCGGTTTGTTGTTCACCCCGGCAAGGTGCGAACCGGCAGGCCAATCAAACCAATCGGCCCGCCGTGTCCAGACCATGTGGCAGCGACTGGGCTGACCTTTTGTTACGGTTCCCGTGCGGCTTTGGCAATAGCCTCTTCGACCATTTTGCGCTCGGTGCCGTCAAGGCGCGCTTGCAAGCCACGATCCATCTCATCGATAACGCGGGAGGCAAACTCATTTTGCTGGATGGTGTTCCAGTAGGCTGCAACCCGGGTGGTCGCGACAATCGGGTTGTCGACGTCGAGCCTCGGTACAGTTCTGTCACACAGGAAGAGGGCGGGCACCAGGCTGCAGTCGGCCCGGGTGAGCGAGTCACCCACAGCGA
>CAYGNA010000664.1:0-2064 GCA_964351065.1 uncultured Pseudomonadales bacterium | reverse complement strand
TCCATAAGCTGCGCAGCCATAGATTGCGTCCAGCGACCAAAGGGAGCGTACTTTATGTAATTGTCATATGCGGTATTCATAGTCCCTTGTGCAGCACCCACATCTCACCTTCTTGCTTGGTCGGCACCCATTCATTCTTTTCATACAATTGAGGGACGTCCGTGTACACGAGAAGCGTTTTCTCTCCAGCTTCCATTCGAGCATGTTCGTCAGCAGCAGCAACAAGGGCTGTTGCGACTCCTTTGCCTCGAAAGGCTGGCGCTACATAGACCGTGTTAATCCACAATGCCATTTCCGGGGACTCTGGCGCAATATGCCAGGTAAACGATATACCACCAGCCAAACGCTCGCCAAACAAAGCAAGTAGAGGTGATGGTAAAGGCCCGGACCCATCCATTGACTCAAAAGAGTTATCGCGACCCCACTCTTCGGATATCCATTGCCGGTACGTTTCCAAATGAGTGAAACTGTTTCGGGAATCAACAATGCGTATCATCAAATACCTTGAAGCACACAACACCGGTTTGAGCGGTAATCCAATGCGGCCAGGTTTTTGCGAACGCAAAAAGTGTGACGTGTTGGACGTCCAAGGGAGCGAAAGCGACCGGCTTAAACTTCATATTATGCGTCGGCGCATTAGGCTGCGATACCCGACAGCACAAGCTTGCTTACGTCAGTACGTTTGCTCGCGTGCTCAACCGTAATGGCGATGAATTCGCCGTTAGCATCGACATCAAGGAGGGTGTTCTCATCCAGATCCTTCGTCTCTACTGCATCGGTCTGCCGAAACTCAATATAGAGCGTGTCCGTATCATCGAAATAGCTCATTTTCATGGCCGGTAACCTCGGTCAAAGAATGCGTTACGGAACGTCTTTCCATCTTCGAGAAGTATGACTCTCAGATAGCGGCCGCCCGCAGCCTCAATTCTAGCCCATTTTCGGATTCTTCCGTCAGCCTGCGTTTCGATCCTGTCTGGGTGTTCAATGACGTACTCTTTCCATTCGTCCGAGATATCGGATCGATCCGTTCTGGATCGCATCGAGCGAAAATGCCGCGTGAACGGCCGGGTCACCTAGGACGCCTAACGAGGCTGTAGAAAAAGCCTCCGAACACAGGCATGCGGCTGGGAAGATGTGGTGTTTCGCGTAAAGCTCATTTTGTGCGGTCTCTTGAGCAGTGTGATCACACAACCTGCTATTTTAATCTGGTGCATCGGAACCCGATCCTGACGGTGCCGAGCACAGCAAAGACTCTTTTTTACGCCTTTACCGACCCAGTTGTCCATACCGCTGTAGTTTCTCGACGTTGTGTACCAGGCAATACATCAAGCATTGTCCGTTCACCTTGCGCTTGCCGCGCAGGCTAAATCGGTTCAGGCGTTTCGTGGTGTTGATATTGCCAAACACGGGTTCTACTGCGCCTAAGCGCCGGCTGTACTGATGGCGCCCTTCTGGACTGTCTATCATTGTCTTCATCCGTTCTACGGCCGAGGTTTGGGCAGTTGACTCAGACGTCCTGAAAGACACCTGACGACCACGCACCGTTGCACCCTTGCGCATACATCGCGCCTCCAATGGGCAGCCACGGCACTCGCTCAGTCGGCCGGTGAAGCTCACATATTCAACGTCACTCGCGATGTATTTGTGACTTAGCTTCAGCGACTTTCCCGCAGGACAACGGCAGGTCTGGGCAACCGGATCATAGTCAATGTCGGCAGACCTGAAGTGTTTCGCCTGCCGCGCCTTTGGCTGATGACGGTCGCGATCCGCGAACCGCGGATCCCGCTTTCTGAAGTTGCCATCGGCGATCAGTGCGTTAAGGTTTTCCTGTTCACAGAACGCGAGCGTATTCGCTGAATGGAAGCCTGCGTCCGCGGTCATTAACGCATCCCGGACATAGTCATCACCCAGGCGAGTGCGAACCTGGTCTACCATCGGCGCTAATAGATTGTTCTCAGGACCTTGACCAAACGCCTCCGCCGCAATGACGATCTGGTGCTGGTCATCCACTGCTGCGACACCGTTGTAGCCCTGGATGCCACCATGCGAGGTCAGCATGTTGGC
>CAYGNA010000663.1:0-2071 GCA_964351065.1 uncultured Pseudomonadales bacterium | reverse complement strand
CTCAACTTCGAAGTGTAGTTCCTGGCGCGCCTGCTGGTGATTGGCGTCAATTGTCACATCTTCTCCTTCGACACCAACGACCTTGATGTTCTGTACCGCGCGGTTGTTGCGAGTAGCCTGAAACTGCATACCCGGTTCTACTTTTTCAACACCGGCAAATGCACTGACAGGGACCTGCTGGATCAGATCCTCGTTGACCGGCCCATAGGCGTCCTCTGGCTGTATATCCACGACAAGGCTGTCGCCAGCCGCGCTGCCTTCGAGTGCCTGTTCAAGACCAGGGATAAGCCCGCCGGTACCGTGCATGTAGGTAAGGGGGTCCTTGCCCCGGGAGGAATCAACCTCCATGCCATTGCTGCTCACGGTGTAGTGAATGCTGACAACGCATTGACCTGCGATTTTCATTGAACTGCTCCTGTTTGAGTTAGCCTGATTGAGTTAGCTTGATTGAGTTAGCTTGATTGAGTTAGAGAGTCGTGCTCGCCAACAGCGAGAAGACGAGATCACAGGGATCCCGGCAAGAGGGGTAAAAAAGAATGAAACCGGAGGATAACATGCAGATTCGCGGCACGCGAACCCTGCAGTGTGTTGGTTTGTCTGGTGCGCCTAGCCTTTGATTGTTAGTCGAACAGGTGGCAGGCAACGGTGTGGCGGTCGGAAACCAGGATGTCTTTTGGCGTTTCTACCCTGCAGCGTTCCATCACCTTGGGGCATCTGTCGGCAAAGCGGCAGCCAGCGCCCATATTCACCGGCGATGTAATTTCTCCCTGGATAGGGCGAAACTCCCGGGTACGCTCCAGCCTTGGATCGGGTTCCGGGTTAGACTCAATCAGCAGTTCGGTATAGGGATGTTTGGGGCGAAAGAAAACGTCGTTCGAAGGCCCTGATTCCACCACTACACCCAGGTACATCACGGACATGCGATCAGAGACGTAACGCACCATGGACAGATCGTGTGCAATAAACAGCAGCGTCAGACCCATGGACTCTTTCAGATCGTTAAGCAGGTTAATCACCTGGGCCTGCACCGATACGTCCAGTGCAGAAATCGGCTCATCACAGACGACAAAACGTGGTTCGATAATCATGGCCCGGGCGATACCGATACGCTGCCTTTGTCCGCCGGAAAACTCATGCGGGTAGCGCGACATGTGATCGGCGTTTAACCCAACCCGCTCCAGCCACATGGCTACCTGGTCACGGATCTGGGTGCGCGAATGAGTGCCCTGAATAAAGAGCCCCTCGCCAACCACATCCAGAATTGTCATGCGCGGATTCAGAGACGAGTAGGGGTCCTGGAAAATCATCTGAAGTTCCTGGGAATACTTCAGGTGATCCTCGGCACCGAAAACCGCGGGTAGCGGTTCGTCACGGAAAAATGCTGCTCCGCTGGTGCGTGGGTGCAGGCCAATCAGCGTCTTGCCAAATGTGGATTTGCCTGAGCCGCTTTCGCCCACCAGCCCCATAATCTCGTTTTCATTAATGGTCAGGCTGATGCCATCAACGGCGTGCAGCGTATCCCGGCCGATCTTGAAGTGTTTTTTCAGATTATCAGTTCTAACCAGCACGTGACGCTCCACCCTGGAAAACAAGTTCATTGGTGGGGGCATCGGGATGCTGCAACCAGCATCTCGCGCTGTGCGCAGACGAGTCGCTCATGGAGTAAACAGGCGGCATATTGTCCTTGCAGGTTTTCATGGCGTAAGGGCAACGTGCGTAGTAGCCGCAGCCCACGGGCGGATCAAACAGATCTGGGGGGCTGCCCAGTATCGGCATCAGCTTTTTGTTGTGTTCCCCGGTATTTGACGGCATCGCTTCTTTGAGACCCACGGTATAGGGATGGGAAGAGTGATAAAAAATCTCGTCAACGGTTCCTGTCTCAACAATCTGGCCGGCGTACATAACAGCGACCCGGTCTGCCATTCGTGCAACCACTGCGAGGTCGTGCGTGATAAGCACAATCGCCATGTTCTCGGTACGCTGCAGTGCACCCAGGAGCTCAAGTAGCTGTGCCTGGATGGTCTCATCCAGCGCCGGTGTTGGCTCGTCAGCACTCAAAATGGCCGGGTTG
>CAYGNA010000662.1:0-2081 GCA_964351065.1 uncultured Pseudomonadales bacterium | reverse complement strand
CACGAATACAGCGCCAGGTCAGTCTCCGACAGCAACCTTTAGTGTCACCAATGCGGCTGGCAATCCCTATGATCTTGCCACTAGTCCGTTGTGGCAGGGTGCAAGGCTAACGATGGGCATCGCCTTCAGCACAACAGATTTCACCAACACCGGCAACGGTGAAGCGCATCCAACCTATGCAGCGACCGATATACTCGCGAACGCTGTCAACAATGGTGATGGCACCTACTCTGTCACGGCGGCAAACCCGATACCGGATGGAACGGCAGCGCCTGGCCGGGCAGCAACTGGCAGTGGCATGGTGACTATTGAGGGGCGCGCCCGAATGGATCTTGGTAACGGCACTGAGAATATTCCGTTTGTGCAGCCAAGCAAGTTTTTTGCGATTGATGACGCCTCGCCCAGGGCGCGGCGGCAGATTGTTTCAATCGACAAGTGCAACGACTGTCACGCGGTAAAGTCCAATCATGGGGGTAACAGGACCAATAACATTGCGGCTTGTGCGGGCTGTCATAATCCACGCAATACCGACGCTGCAGTCAGGGCCGTGGCGTCGTCGCCACCGACTGACGGTAAATCTGAAGAATCACTGGATTTCAAGACGATGATTCATGGGCTGCATGCCTCAGGCTATCGTGAACATCCGCTGCAGATTGTCGGCTTCCGTGGCTTTAGTACCAACGTGTTTGACGAGGAGGAGGTACAGTATCCCGGCCGTTTGGCGGATTGTAATGCTTGCCACGTTAATAACTCGTTTGAACTGCCGTTACCGGCCAGCGTCCTGGCAACCACAATCGATAGTGGGGCCGATGCACTTGACCCTGCTGATGACGTGACGGTGAGTGCGACGTCATCAACGTGCAGTTCATGTCACGATACGTCCTTAGCCAAATCGCATATGGCGCAGAACGGCGGTGATTTTGCTGCACTTGAATCGACAGTCAACACCGAGACCTGTGCGATTTGCCATGGTCCGGGCCGTGTGGCTGATGTTTCTGTGGTGCATTCACTGGAGTAACAACAAGTGATCAACAACTTCAAAAAGATCTGGCACTGGTTCTGGACTCCGACGGCTAAACTGTCGGTGGGTTCTCTCCTGATTATCGGCATGGTCGGCGGTCTTGTGCTCTGGGGCGGGTTCAACTGGAGCATGGAGCTCAGCAGCACCGAGCAGTTCTGTATCTCCTGCCATGAGATGAAGGTCAACGTGTTCGAGGAGTCCATCGATGGTATCCACAGCAGCAACCGCACCGGCGTGCACGCTACCTGCAGCGACTGCCACGTGCCCAAGGCATGGGCGCCAAAACTCGCGCGGAAGATTGAGGCAGCCCGGGAGGTCTATCACCATGTGCTTGGCACCATCGATACACCCGAAAAATTTGATGCCCATCGACCATTGATGCAGGAACGCGTCTGGGCACGGATGCGGTCCAATGATTCTCTCGCCTGCAGGAACTGTCACGATACCGATCACATGAGTGAGTCGAAACAGAAGCGACGGGCCTGGACGGCGCACCAGGATGCCCGGTCAACGGGTGAGACCTGTATCGATTGTCACCAGGGCATTGCGCACAAACTGATACAGGCGGAGGCCGACTCGTCGGCAGAAGAGGAAGAACTCGATTTCACCATATAACCGCACAGGCGGGTAACGGGTAACAAAATGAAGAACGCTCAGAGATTTATGACACGCTTGGCGCTGGTATTTGTGGTAGCGCCTTTATCAGCTGCCGCTCTGGCAGTGGACTGGGATGGGGTTGCGACCCGGGACGTTACCCTGTTCTATCCCGGCCAGGCTGCCTGGGAATGGGTGCTGGTACCTTCCACCCATGATGGCGCCAAAAAATTTCGCGAGGGGAAAACCTGTCGCGGTTGCCATGAGGGTGAAGAGCGGGAAATGGGTGACCTTATTGTCTCGGGAGAGAAACTCGAGCCATCTCCGCCTGTGGGTATGGCGGGTGCCGTAGGTGTAAAGATTGCTTTTGTTCAGGATGCGCAAAACCTGTATGTGAGGCTTTCCTGGCCGGCAGCGGAAACCGCGGCGAAAGTCACCATGATGATTGGCGACAATTCTATTAAAG
>CAYGNA010000661.1:0-2081 GCA_964351065.1 uncultured Pseudomonadales bacterium | reverse complement strand
TATTGCAGGCCAGGACGCGCATACCTATCGATATGAAGCCGGGGGCGGCGCAGTCCTGGGTGGTATCCAGCCACAGCCAATCCCATTCAACAACCGAGGCGAACTGGATCTTGACCAGGTGCGCAGCGTTGTGAAGCCAAACGACTTTCACTTTGCCGTCACCAGACTCATCTGCCTTGAGAATACCCAGGCTGGCAAACCGCTTTCTCTGGACTATCTCGCCGATTTCGCAAGCCTCGCAACCGAACTTGCCCTGGGCCGGCATTTGGACGGCGCCCGGCTTTTTAACGCCGTGGTTGCCCAAAGCGTATCCGCCGAGGAGATTTGTTCACATTTCGACTCGGTTTCCTTCTGTCTGTCGAAGGGGTTGGGATGTCCAGCGGGATCCATGTTGGTAGGTGATGCGGCATTCATTGGCCGGGCGCGGCGTTGGCGCAAGATGCTTGGTGGTGGGCTCCGGCAGACAGGTTTCCTCGCGGCTGCGGGTCTGTATGCACTCGATAATCATGTCGGTCGCCTGGCAGAGGACCACATCAACGCCCACCGTCTGGGTGAAGGGCTACGCCAGCTTGGGATCACGCTAAAGGAACCCGTACACACCAATATGGTGATGATTGATACAGCCATCACTGACATTGCTGCGCTGAGACGGTTCCTCGAAACCCGGGACATCAGAATCTCCGGTGGTCGTTGGGTGACGCACCTTGACCTCTCCGCCGAGGATGTTGAACGTGTACTGGAGGTAGTGGCGGATTATTGTGGCTGAATCTCGAAAATGATGTCGCGAGCATCAATTGGCCTGTACACCTGCACTTCCGTGACAGGCGTAACGCGTTCCATCACGAACCCTTCCAGGCGACAACCAACAGGCACCGGTGCCAGGCCCTGAATGTCTTTTCCCCCTGCCCGCAGCCCCAGCAGCCAGTGTGTCGCTGATCTGGCGATTTCCAGGCGCTGCACCTCAGCATACTCAAACTTCATCGAATTCGGACCTGCCTCACAGGCAATCTGGCATGACTGCCCCGCGGGACAGCGATACTCACTGATATCGCCCGTCGCAAAATCCTGCAGGGTTTCGGCTGGTAGCAGCAATGGCGATATCCGTTCGTCCTCGGCCCCATTAACCGCAGTCGCCACTAGAATGCCAAGTAACACAATCAAACGTCTCGCAAGCATGAGTCTGACTCCGTAGTAAAGACAGACAAAAGTGTAACGCGACTGGCGCCGCCTCAGCGACGTTTCTGCGTATAATCCGCGTTTGATGACAATAGAGCGGTTTTTGAGTGAAGAAGGTCCTCGTATGCGGCAGCATTGCCCTGGACATGCTCGGTACATATGGCGGTTCTTTTGCCGACTACCAGGCCAAATACCCAATCCAGGCGCTTAACTTTTCCCTGCAACTGAAAGGGCTTCGCCTCAGCTTTGGCGGCTGTGGCATGAATATTGTCTATGGTTTGATGCAGTTTGGTGTACCGTGCACCCCGCTCTCTGCCGCCGGGCAGAACTTCAACGACCACTACCGTGATCACCTGCTCGCACTCGGTGTGAATATAGACTTTATTGCGGTAGATGAAGAGTATCCCCAGTGTGCGACCGCGATTGTGCTCTCTGACGAGCTTGGGAACCAGATTACCGGTTTTTATCCCGGCGCCTCGGGTTCACCACTGCGTAAACTACCCAGCGAGGTTGAAGGTATTGACGAGGTGGGTATCGCAGTACTGGCACCAGAAGACGCCCCGATCATGTTACGCCAGGCTCGTGACCTGGCGAAAATTGGAATTCCCATCCTGTTCGATCCAGGCCAGGGCATCACAGCCTTCAGTCGCGCCGAGGTCCGTGAACTGCTGACCCTATCCGACTACGTCGTCGCAAACCTGCACGAATGGGAGATCCTGCAGCTTAATGCCGAGATGAGTGGCGAGGAGATCATTCGCGACCAGCGCCAGGTCATTGTCACAAAGTCGCAAGATGGTGTAGACGTCTTGAGGGCTGATTGTGAGGTGCTACACGTGCCCGCGATCCGACCAGCAAGAATTGTGGAAGTCACCGGGTCCGGTGATGCTTTTCGCGCTGGTTATGTC
>CAYGNA010000660.1:0-2086 GCA_964351065.1 uncultured Pseudomonadales bacterium | reverse complement strand
GGGCGGCGTTGCCTTCAGCCATGTGGTCTTCTCCAGTCTTTTGATATGAATTAAGTAGAAACTTGGATGCACAAAGATACCAAAATTCGATGTGGGTGGGCGACTCAGGCGTCGGACGTTGTCTGGATGACATAGCCACCCGAGCGTTCATCAAGCGACAGCGTGATCAGGCCGCGGCGCTCGGCTTCCTCCAGCAGGTCGCTAAACGACCTGACGCCATAATAACGTTCGTTAAAACCTGGCCGGCGACGTTTTAGCGCCTGCTTTACCATGGAGCCCCACAACTTGTCGCTGTCACCACGTTCTGCCTGCAGCGCTTCGGCCGTTTCAAGGATGAGCCCCACCGCTTCCTCGAGTTTGTCCTCATCACCCGCTGACTCGTCTTCCTTGTCATCAGCCTTTTTCGCACTGGCTTTCTTTTTCGGTTGCGGTTTGCGTTTGCGTTTCTGGCTGGATTCCTGGTCGCGCACCAGGTCATCGTAGAAGATGAACTCGTCGCAGTTGCTCATCAACAGGTCTGACGTTGAGCTTTTAACACCCACGCCAATAACCATCTTGTTGTTTTCCCGCAGCTTGCTGACGAGCGGCGAGAAATCCGAATCGCCGCTGACGATCACAAAACTGTCGATGTGAGCCTTGGTATAGCAGAGGTCGAGCGCGTCGACCACCATCCTGATGTCCGCCGAGTTCTTGCCGGACTGTCGGGTATGTGGGATCTCAATCAGCTCAAACGCGGCGTCATGCATGACCGCCTTGAATTCTTTGTATCGCTCCCAGTCGCAGTAGGCTTTCTTGGTGACAATGGTGCCCTTGACCAACAACCTCTCGAGGACCAGTTTGATATCAAACTTGGACATTTTGGCGTCACGTACACCGAGCGCGACATTTTCGAAGTCACAAAAAATGGCGAGATTGAGGTCTTCGCTGGTAGTCGTCATGGAAAGGTTCCTGGAGAGCAGTGGCGGCAGCATAACACGCAGTCTGGCTGCGTTTGAAAGCAGCCCGGCTATTCGGCATCCACATAGACCCAGCGCCCGTTAAACCGCTCAAACCGGCTGACTTCATGCATCCGGTGCCCTCGACCAACAATTTTGAAACGGGCGACAAACTCAACCGTGCCCTGATCATCCGACTCGCCACCAGCCGCTGAACGCTTGATTGATAGTCCAAGCCATTTCTGGTTTTGTGGGAAGCTGATCGCACGCGGCCGCGTGCGCGGATGCCAGCTGTGCAGCAGGTAGTTGGTGTCCTCCACCACGTAGGCCGTGTAACGCGAGCGCATCAACGCAATGGCCGTAGGCGCCAGGACGCCCTGAATGATTGGCTCACAGCAGGTTTCGAACGGTAATCCGGAGTCACAGTGGCAGTTGGTCATGGCCTTCATGGTAAGCTTTTTCGCAGGCTATTTCCGTACGCCAGGGCAGACAGCCGCCAAATGCCTTGCCAGGAACCCGAATTCCCCCGCAAATCGTGAAATATTTCAACAAATTCAAGCATTAACGGCTATACTCGCGCCCGCCCCCACCCCAGGACTTTTATCGTGCAGGAACCTTCCCCCCAACAACCTTCCCAGGAACCAACTTTTAGCGACCTTGGGCTGAAAACGCCACTGCTGAAGGCGCTCGAAGCCGTCGGCTACGAGACGCCAACGCCGATACAGGCCAAGACAATCCCCCTGCTCCTGGAAGGTCGCGATGTGCTCGGCCACGCTCCCACGGGTACGGGTAAAACTGCCGCGTTTGCCCTCCCGCTTTTATCACGCGTTAACGTAAAGTCGAACCAGGTTCAGGTGATGGTACTGACACCAACGCGTGAACTTGCCATCCAGGTGGCCGAGGCACTGCAGAAGTACGCGGCATTTATTCCCGGATTTCACGTTCTGCCAATCTATGGTGGCCAGGAATACGGCGGCCAGATCAAGCAGCTCAGGCGCGGTGTCCATGCGGTTGTTGGCACTCCGGGTCGCGTCATGGACCACATGCGCAAGGGTACATTGCAACTCGACAACCTACAGGCCCTGGTCCTGGACGAGGCTGATGAAATGCTTCGCATCGGTTTTTTGGATGAGGTCGAATGGATTCTGCAG
>CAYGNA010000659.1:0-2086 GCA_964351065.1 uncultured Pseudomonadales bacterium | reverse complement strand
CCCGAGGCCCCCGGCGCCGCCTCGCCAAGGTCAGAGCGGCAGATCAGTAAATTGCGAATATGGCTCGCGGCCAGTACCAGCCCGCCGGCCGTTGTAACAATCCTCTCGCCGGTAAAACCGAACCACGAGTGGCCAAATATCGCGGTGAGCGCGAGTACGGTAAGACCAACAGTGCCGAGCGCAATAGTCACCAGGTCTTTGTGGCGGCGGCAACCTATTGTCAGTGCGACCAGGCTGGTCGGCAATATGAAGAAGAGCATCAGGATATGGAAATAGGCCTCGTCAATGAGGCTACCCTGTACGATGGGGAATACAGTCACGAGAAGTGGCAGCACGAGGCAGTGCACCATACAGGTACCCGACAGTAGAACGGCGACGCCGTCCAGACGGGCGCGTTGGGTGCTGGTGTCATTCATGTCTTATCTCCGAAGGCCGCAATTTATACCACAAGCCGTTACAATATGCTCGATTTGTCTACGTTTGCAGGAGCTAACATCTGATGCCATCAAAAGTCCTGGGGTTGAATCACGCTGCCTACCGCTGCCGTGACTCCGAGGAGACCCGCGCGTTTTATGAAGATTTTCTTGGCCTGCGCCTGGTTGATGCATTTGAGATCAATACCACCATGACGGGGCGATCCACAGGTGTGCTGCACAGTTTTTACGCAATGGCAGATGGTGCCTGTATGGCGTTTTTTGAAGCACCGGATATGCCTTTTGATTTTCCGGACCAACGCGATTTTGACCTGCATATTGCCCTTGAAGTTGATATGCCGACGTTGCATGACATGTTTGCGCGGGGCAGGCAGGCCGGCATCGAGACGCGTGGCATTTCTGACCACGGCTTTATTCATTCAATCTACTTTCGGGATCCGAACGGCTATGTTGTTGAACTTGCAGCAAAAACTGGCATCGACAACGTGGATGTTGAGCGGGCGAGGGCGGTGCTCACAAACTGGCAGGAAACCAAACGCGGATAGTAACCGTACGGCATCGGTTATCAAAGACTGTTTAGTGCGAAAGTCTGCTCTATAATGCGCACAACCGTAATGTCCCCAAACATACTGCGCCGCCAACGCGACGGAAAGTCTTATGCCGAATAGTCCTATATTCCCCAAGCTCTTCGGCCGATCCCCGATAACCCCCATTCAGGAGCACATGAAGTTGGCATCGCGTGCGGCCAGTGAACTGCTTGGCTATATGGAACTGGTCATGGCTGGCGACTGGCCGGGGGCTGGTGAAAAGGGGAAGCTCGTCATAGAACTGGAGGAAGAAGCGGACTCAATCAAGCGCGAGATCCGTCGCAACCTGCCGAGGAGTCTGTTTCTGCCGGTATCACGCTCCGACCTGCTTGAACTGCTACACATGCAGGACAAGATCCCGAACCTTGCAAAAGACATTGTTGGCCTTACCCTCGGCCGTCGCATGGAAGTCCCGGAAGAAATCCAGCCCAGGCTCAGGGAGTATCTCGAGTATGCCATTGGCGCGACCAATATGGCCCTGCAGGCGCTGAACGAACTCGACGAACTGATCGAAACCGGCTTCAGTGGCGCTGAGGTTGATATCATCGCAGGCATGGTCAAGCGTCTGGATCAGGCCGAGCACGAGACTGACCTGCAGCAGATTGAAGTCAGAAACATCCTGTTTCGGATTGAGAAGGACCTCAATCCGGTTGATGTCATGTTCCTGTACCGGATCATCGACTGGATTGGCGATATTGCTGACTATTCACAAACAGTAGGCAATCGCCTGCTTTACGTTATCGCAAAGTAAGCAGAGGCTGGAACTAGCTCCTATGGGTGTACTGGAAGATTACGGTTCAACACTACTGATTCTGGCTATCATATTCGGCTTCTTTATGGCCTGGGGAGTTGGTGCCAACGATGTCGCCAATGCCATGGGAACATCGGTGGGTTCCAAGGCCATTACCATTAAGCAGGCAATTCTGATTGCCATGGTGTTTGAGTTTGCAGGCGCGTACCTGGCTGGTGGGGAGGTTACCTCAACCATCCGGAAAGGCATTATTGACCCTGCCGCACTGACGGCGACGCCTGAACTGCTTGTGTACGGGATGATGGCATCTCTGC
>CAYGNA010000658.1:0-2095 GCA_964351065.1 uncultured Pseudomonadales bacterium | reverse complement strand
GGGGCAGCGTGGATCAGGGCCCGCTATGGCAGACAGCATGAGCGCACAGTCTTCCACCGTTCTGGCCATGGGGCCGGTGACACCAAGCGGGAACCAGCCCATAGCCGAAGGTAGGGTAGGCACGCGACCAGGTGAAACGCGAAATCCAACCACATTGCAGAAATTGGCCGGGTTGCGCAGCGAGCCACCCATATCACTGCCATCGGCGATTGGCACCATTCTTGCGCCAAGTGCAACAGCTGCACCACCGGAACTGCCGCCGCAGGTTCGGCTCTCGTCGTACGGATTACTGGTTGCACCAAACACCCGGTTAAAGGTCTGTGAACCCGCACCCCACTCTGGCGTGTTCGTTTTGCCAATTGTCACTGCACCGGCTGCCTGCAGGCGGTCTACCACCAGGGCGTTCCGGGTGGGCACATGGTCAGCAAAGCGTAGCGAGCCAAAAGTAGTTCTGATCCCGGCTGTTTGGGCCAGGTCCTTGTGGGCAATCGGCAAGCCGGTGAGTGGCCCCGGCCATTCGCCGGTCTGAATACGCCGCTCGAGTCGTTGAGCAGCATCCAGGGCCTTTTCGGGGACCAACGTGACGATGGCATTGAGGCCCGGATTTACCTGTTCAATCTGGGACAGGTGAGCCTCCAGTACCTCGGTGCAGGACACCTCTTTAGATTGAATCAGGCGGGTCAGGTTGGTTGCGGTTTCGAAACAGAGTGTTGTGTTTGACATTGGCTAGGCCCGTTAATGCATTCGGCATTTTCGCCATGGAATGGTCAATCTAACGCTTCATTGTTTGCGAACTGATCAAAAAGTCTATTAGAAACAGTTAGATACAATGCTGGCACAAATCGTGAATAACACCCGGCAACATACAATAAGCCGCCGCAAAAGGCGAGCAGGACAAACGCAGTGGTGGGAATGATCGATTTATTTACACGGCATCGCGTGGCAGCGAACCTTTTGATGATCATGATGGTGCTGGCGGGGTTATGGGCGGCTGACCGTATTAACACGCAGCTTGATCCCACCGTTGACTGGCCGATTGTTTTTGTCAGTGCCAACTGGCGTGGTGCTTCAGCTGAAGATATTGAACAACTCGTTATTGTGCCTATAGAGCAGAAGTTGGGCAGCCTGGCCCATCTGCAGGAAATTTCCTCAACCAGCTACACCGGCGGTGGCCGGATTCGTATTCAGTTTACCTTTGATGCTGACATGACCGTTGCCCTTGATACCGTTAAGGACAGGGTGGCACAGGTGCGTAACTTCCCGGGTGACATGGAGCCGATTCGGATCAGTCGCGCAATTGATTACGAGAATATTGCTGTTGTGTTGGTTACCAGTGATGGTGATCTCACTGAACTGATTCCGGAAGTACGCCGGATGGAGCGGGAGTTGCTCGCGGCCGGTATTGACCTCGTTGAGTTTGATGGCCTGCCGCAAGAGGAGATCGCTATTCAGGTAAGTAGTGCACGCCTGGTTGAATTGGGCACCAGCCTGGACCGGATTGCCTCCCAGGTCCAGGGCAGCAGTAGCAATACGCCGGCCGGTACGATTGGTCTGGGGCAGGGAGCACGGCAGTTACGCAGCCTCGATGCGCAGCGTGATCCTGCCGGGTTTGAGCAGTTGGAGTTGGCACTGCAGCCAGACGGGCGGTTGACCCGTTTGGGTGATGTGGCGCTGGTCGAGCGGCGAGCCAGGCCCGGGCAGCCCGAATTGACCCAGGACGGTAAAACAGCCATTGAACTCGAACTGTTCCGCCTCAACGATTCGGACGCGATGGAGTCGGCCCAGCGGTTACATAACTGGGTTGAGCGCAGCCGTCGGAGCCTGCCCGAAGGTATGGAGATTTCGGTATCACAGGAAGTCTGGGTATTGCTAAAGCAACAGCTGAACCTGATTTTTGAAAATGGCCTGTCGGGCCTGCTTCTCGTGATCATCACGCTGTTTTTGTTCCTGTCGGGCCGGGTAGGGTTCTGGGTAATGATAGGTATCCCCGTCAGCTTCCTGTTTGCGACCCTGCTCTACTACAGCCTGTTTGCCGGTAGTATCAATCTGCTTGCACTTATCACTTTTATCATGGCACTGGGTATCGTTGTGGATG
>CAYGNA010000657.1:0-2108 GCA_964351065.1 uncultured Pseudomonadales bacterium | reverse complement strand
ACTGCGGATGATCAAACTCGTACGAGTCAATGTACGCCTCGTCAGGCAAAGCGTCGCTCCAGGCAATCATCTTGATTTCATCTTCAGGCGGATGCGACTGAAACCACTCAATATAATTCTTGACCTCAACACCCGCGGTGCGATGGGGTGCCCAGTATTCCGGCGCCCACAGGAATATCCCGAAATTGGTGTACCCCCACTCGGCAGACCCATGCACTTCCTCCTGCCGATTAACCCGAAAGTCACTGAAAACGCTGACCGCCGGATAGCCTGTCAACTCCGTACCCTTTGCCCCCACCAGTCGATAGTGCTCCATGTCTGCCAGCGGCAGTTTGTCGTCTGACACTGTCATACCCGGGCGCAGCAGCACGCCAGAGAAGGTATGGCCCGCAACCCAGGTCACAAGGTTCGGGTGCTGGTAAATGAACTGTGCCAGCGCATAGGTTTCTGGCTCTGATAGGGGGAAGGGTCCGGCGCCCGGCTGTTTGTGATCTCGCTCCCAGGCCGAAGGCCAGTTGCGGTTCATGTCGAGCCCCTGCCGCGGCCGTGCGTTACGCACCTCAACGCCGTCATAATTTTTGATATTCCCCTCTGGATACACCCGGTAATACTCACCACCTTCCTCAATCGGGTCACGCGGAATCATCAGGCGAGGCTCATCCGGATGCTTCTTCCAGCGACCATTCGCATCGGGAACCCGCATACTCAGAATGCGGCCATCACCATCCATGTCTACCGGCATCAAGCCCTTCACAGGCTCTTCATCAAACGGATACGGGCGCGCACTTGAACGCAGAAACTTTGGCGAGTCTGCCAACGCGAGTTCTGCACCGTCGGGATTCACGCGCGGAATGATGTAGAAGGCACGTGTGTCCAGGCACCGGGTGATCGCGGGATCAACGCCATACCCATTCACCAGGTTCAGCAGGTGGTAAACCGCAACACTGGTAGCCGTCACTTCAGTTGCGTGAATGTTGCCATCCACCAGCATCGCGGGCTTGTCTTCCGCTTCGCCCGTTGCCCTGTTGGTCACGGCAACACCCCAGATGTCCCGGCCCTCGAAGGATTTGCCAATACTAAAGCGCACAACCAGTTCTGGATGCGAGCTCTCTGCGTCAGCCAGGATGGCGGCCAGTTCGTCATATCGAAAATAGTGATCAAAAGTGACGGGCTTCATGTTGCTCCTCAACTGCAAATCGGATTTAGCCACGAGAATAGCAGAGCTTTGGTGACTGTGGCCGGGTTCGCGCCAGATTGCCCAGGACGCATGGCATTTGTTTAACACCTGGTTTCCAGCGGCAGCCAACCTGCACCATTCAACGACAGGCCGCATCACCTCGGGTCACATCAGGTCACGATATAGGGTGCGTCGAGTTGTTCATTGTTGATGAGACACGTGCACTTTGTCTTTGGGTCACAACTGTCAATGTATCGCCGCTGCCCCTGCACGTAGCGCTGGTGCACGGGGTCAGACGGATCAACAGAAATGTCTGTCACGCCTTCCCTGGCGACACACCTCGCCACCGAAATCGTCGGCGTGATATCCAGGAACACACTGTAATCCCAGTACGAGATCAACTCAGGTCGGTGCAGGAAGATCCCGTCAAAAATGCACAGCCGTTTGCCCGCCGGGTCAAACCACTCTGCCAACACGGCGGCGTCCTGCCAATGATCAAATGCCGCTGTCCGAAACTGCCTGGGAGGCCTCGCCGTGAGCGGGTCAAGCAAGACCTGTTTTAGAAGCGCGTAGTTATAAGAATCGAGGAAAAAACCTGTTGGTGAGCGACTGCCTTTTTCATAGCGCACAACACGGGGATTGTGAAAACCATCCACCGAGGCGCGGATGACCTCATCATTATCAAAACAGGCTGCAAGTTCGTCTGCAAAGAAGGTCTTGCCCGCACCATCAACGCCATCAATACCCACCATCAGTAGCCCATCGCTGGCAACTGATTTCACTTCATCAGCTATCGCAGAGAGCAGCGCCTGGCGCTTTTCCATCGTCCCTAACCTCTCAATCCTGCAGCGAGCCTGTCGGCACCCCGTAATCCATCCTCGTCACCATCCACATATTGATGCACGACACCCAGGTCAACGGCCCCCCTCGC
>CAYGNA010000656.1:0-2115 GCA_964351065.1 uncultured Pseudomonadales bacterium | reverse complement strand
GCACTGTGCCTGTTTCGATCGGGTCAGCATCATCATCGTCAGCCGGCATATAACAAATAAGGATAGGTCGCGCGCAGCCGCGACCTTATCCCAGGTTGGACAAGCCCGGGAAGCTGGCTCTCTATGTAAATACCTCGGTGTGCGGCAGGGTGGTAGTGTTAGCGAATCTGTATTTTGGATTTCATGAGGACACACAAACCCCTGGCTCGTGTAAACCATGTTTTCGGTTGTTGCATTGCAATCTTATTCCTCCCTCTAATGAGTGGCATAGCAGGACGCTATGGTTATTGGCGTTTCAGGTAGCCACACCTCGATTCAGCCTGGTTTAAGAAACCCCACGATGCGCAGGCTGCCGTGACATTCAGCACAATAGTGCGGCATAGCGACCTTGACGGTTGGCGGTTTTAGCTGGATGCACAGCAATAGTTGAAGCAGGACCAGTCGTGTTTTGGCATTGCCGTGCAGATAGCCGTAGTCCCGGGCACGGCGAAAACCTTTGGGTAGAACCTGCATCGCGATACGCCACAGGAAGTCAACGAGCGTTAGTGTCCTAAAGCGCAGCTCGCCAGTTTTATTGTCGCGATAGCGGAAGGTCACGGTATTGTTCTCACGATCAAAGGCGATCAGATCTCTTTCATTAATCACACCACGATATAGGTAACGTGAGAGGTACTTGATCGCGGGCAGTCCTTTACCAACGAATTTGCACTGTACGTTCCAGCTCTCTGGATTGTCGGGGACCGTGAGCTGTAATGCTTTGATAGCCTCGATCATGCGTGGTCTGAACACCCTGGCCAGGTGCATGCCATTAAAAAGATAGTCGCGTTTGAGTTTACGCCATTGCTTTCGCTTCGGGTCAATGGCTGCGCCGGGCACGATGAGATGCACATGGGGATGATAATCGAGACGTCGACTATGGGTATGCAGGACAGCACAGGCACCGAGGCGGCCGCTCAACTGAGGTTCGTTTTGGGCAAAGGTATTGAGGGTGTCGATGGCGACATCGAACAGGGCGCGATAGACCGGTTTAGGATTGGCGTATGCCAGGGGACGTAGTTGGGCAGGCAAGGTGAACGTGACCATGAAGTAGTTGGTGGGCAGGAGTTTGGCCTGTTGCCGCGCTAACCAGGCTGCGCTGGTGTGATGCTGGCACTGCGGACAACTGCGATTGCCGCAGGAGCGATGTCGAAGTTGGCCGTGCCCACAATCCAGACATCGCATCAAGGTACTGCCGAGGCTGCCGGTTCGACAATTGATGATGGCGTTCAGTGCCTGGCGCTGATTAGCGGTCAGCTTGCTACCGTATTGTTGTATGAGTGCCGGCATACCGGCGCTGACGATCTCAGCGAGCTTCATGACTTCACCTCGGTGCGCAAGGCACTGGCCAGTAATGCCATGGTGTGGTTGATTAGCTCAGCAGTGTTCTGCTGTGACTTCTCGGTGAGATGCACGTAGCGTGCAGTCGTCTGTGGCTCACTGTGACCGAGTTGCAGTTGCAGGCTACGCAGATTGAGCCCGGCCTCAATGAGATGGGTGGCATAGCTGTGGCGCAGCGAGTGAATCGACACATGCTTGCGGATCTCGCACTCATTGCAGACACGGGCAAAGGCTCTTTGGATGGAGCCACGATGCATGATCTTTGGCGCTTGGCCATTGTTGCTGCCTGCTCTGCCGGGGAACAAAAAGCGCGGGTGGCGATGACTGCGCCAGAGCCGCTGCAGGACGGCAAGTGACATCTGGGGCAGGATAACAAAGCGATCCTTGTGTCCCTTGCCTCGCCGCACATGGACTGTCATGCGTGCACGGTCAATGTCATCAACCGTCAGGTTCAGGGTTTCACCGAGGCGCAGCCCCATGCTGTACGTAGTGAACCAGAAAGCCTGTAGGCGCGGGTCGCGTGTCCGATGGATGATCATGGCGATCTCCTTCGGGGTGAGGACATCGGGCAATGACTGAACTTTCGGTGGTTTGACGATATCGATCCAGGGCAGGTCGAGCGTGAGCACGTGTTTGTAGAAGAAGCGCAGTCCATTGAGGTCAAGCTTCACCGTGCTCCAGGAGCGGGTGTCGATAAGCGCGGAAAAGAAGGCTCTGAGTTCATCGATGCTGAGATCA
>CAYGNA010000655.1:0-2117 GCA_964351065.1 uncultured Pseudomonadales bacterium | reverse complement strand
AGTCGGCAGGGTACACCAATTACCTGGTGGAAATTGGCGGCGAATTACGCGCCAGGGGAGTCAACGAGCGCGGTTTACCCTGGCGAATCGCGATAGAGCGGCCCGATACCGGGCAGCGCGTTCCCTTTCTCGCGATCAGCGTCAAAGACATGGCGATGGCTACTTCTGGTGACTACAGGAACTATTTTGAGGTTGACGGGGAGCGTTACTCCCATACGATCGATCCGGCCAGCGCGCGTCCGGTAACCCATTCGCTGGCCTCAGTCACGGTTCTGGCACCAACCTGCGCGTGGGCCGACGGGATGGCAACTGCCATCAACGTCCTGGGCCCTGAACGTGGACTTGCGCTGGCTGAATCCCAGGGATTACCTGTCTTTGCTATAATCAAGGACGGTGATCGATTCGTAGAACATCATACGGCTGCTTTTGAGAAGTATCTGTGAGAAGTATCAGTGATAAGAATCAGTGAGAAGTACTTGTAAGTGATACTGAGGAAAAGTAGTTGTGAGGAGTACCTGAATGATTGAATTCCTGCTCAGTTTTGTCATCCTGCTGTTGATTGTGGCGGGCATGGCCGTGGGTGTTATGCGTGGCCGAAAACCTCTCTCTGGTACCTGCGGGGGGCTCAACAACCTCGGTATTGGTGGCGCCTGTGAAATCTGTGGCGGCGACATGTCCCGGTGTGAGGAAAATAGTGACTCCGGGCGGCCTGGGCCTGCCCAGAGTCGTGCAGGTGACTACTACGACGCCACCTGAGGTCCCCAGATACCGAGTCGCTGATGGTAGAACGCGTGTGATGCTCGCATATCTTCAAGAAAGGTAGGCAGTTCGTCCATCAGCAATGCCTGGGGCCCGTCGACCAGTGCTTGTGGCGGTGCTGGATGGAAGTCCACCAAAATCATGTTAGCGCCAGCCACAACACCCTGTGCCGCAACGTGTGCAAGATCCAGAATACCGTCAGATGATCTGTCCCGACTGCCGACCGAGTGTGAAGGGTCGATACAGACAGGCATCCGTGTTAACCGTTTGACCACGGGTACATGTGCAAAATCGACCATGTTGCGATGCGGATTACCAGCGGTTCCATGCATGCCTCGCAGGCAAAAAATGACATTCGAAGTACCTTCCGAGGCTAGATATTCCGCCGCGTTGAGTGATTCGTTAAGCGTGACACCATAACCACGCTTGAACAGTACCGGGAAACGTTTCTGGCGCCCAACGGCTTTGAGCAGTTCAAAATTCTGTGTGTTGCGGGTGCCAATCTGCAGGATAACGCCGGTCGGGTCACCAGTTGCCGTGAGCGCGTCACTAATCTCCGTTATATGGTTCTCGTGAGTCACCTCCATCGCAATGACCTTGATGCCGTACTTGCCAGCCAGTTGGAAAACATACGGCAGGCAATCTTTTCCGTGTCCCTGGAAAGAGTAGGGGCTGGTGCGGGGCTTGTAGGCACCCATACGAGTGCAAACCTCTCCAGCCTCCGCCAGGGCTCGCATCATTGCTTCCACGTTGGTGGGATTGTCTACCGCACAGAGGCCGGCAAACACATTGAGATTGTCCTGGGCAAACCTGACGTCATTATAGGTAAATCCCGATGTTCGCAGTTGATCAGAGTGCCGCCCCAAAATCCGGTACTCCTCTGAAATGCGAATGACCCGCTCGACCGCGTCCAACGCCTCGATGGGTTCCTGATCCAGTTTGTGTGTGTCGCCCAGCAGGTAGATCTCAGTGAGTTTCTGCTCCGCACCCTGGATGACATGTTGCCGAACTGCAATGCCAGGCAGATTGTTGAGATAAGCCATCGCGGCTCGATAGGCGTTGCCGGTTTCATCGATATTCGGGTTAAGGATGACAATCATTCGGGGTTCCTGGCAGTCAAAGTTGGTCTGGCAACGGATTCTAAACGATTGCGGCAATCGTGAGGGGATTCGTGATTCAATACGCCCCTGTAACAACCAGATGGTTATCAACATGCTGAGCCCATGGCGCGGGTGGATTGCGCTTCGATACACGAGCGCCGGCGCGACCGACAGACTGGTGTCGTTCATGTCGCTGGTCTCCATTTTTGGTTTGGTGCTGGGTGTTCCAAACCCCGGGGGCCTGATGATGCTGTGAGC
>CAYGNA010000654.1:0-2119 GCA_964351065.1 uncultured Pseudomonadales bacterium | reverse complement strand
ATACAGCCCTATGAAGTCAGCTCGTGCCGCCAGACTGGCCGTGACTAAAAGAATAGCCGCGATAACTCTTGCCATAATGAATCCCCGTCCCAATTTGAGCGCGCCATCTTAGCAAACGCGAAGTTAATGTCGAACGCGTTTAAACCAAATTGCGATAAGGTGCATCATTATGTGGATCTAAACAGGAAAACCGGGGCAATCCATGCTTGAAATGCAAGGCATATCCAAAATCTACCGGACAGAAGCGGTACAGACCCGGGCACTCGACAGCCTTGATGTAAAGGTTGCTAGCGGCGAGTTCGTTGCTGTCACAGGACCATCGGGCAGCGGTAAAACAACCTTCCTCAACATTGCTGGTCTACTCGAGACGTTTGAGAGCGGCACCTACCTGTTGGACGGCGCAGATGTGAGTAACCTCTCGGATAATGCCCGCTCCAAAATCCGCAATCAGAAAATTGGCTTTATTTTCCAGTCATTTAACCTGATTCCCGATCTCAACTTGTTCGACAATGTGGATGTTCCGCTTCGCTACCGCGGCATGGCACGGGCTGAACGCAAGGAAAGGATCGAATCAGCCTTGAATCGCGTGGGGCTAAGCTCTCGCCATAAGCACCTGCCATCACAACTGTCCGGCGGACAACAGCAGCGTGTTGCCATTGCCCGGGCGCTGGCTGGAGATCCCCTCTTTCTGCTCGCAGACGAACCCACGGGCAACCTGGACTCCCAGATGGCAGGCCAGGTGCTGGATCTTCTGGAGGAAATCAACAGCGCGGGTACAACCATTGTCATGGTAACTCACGACCCATCACTGGCCGCGCGGGCGCGGCGTAACATCAACATGCTTGATGGCCGGGTCGATATCACGGACTCGCCGGCAGTTTCACAACCGGCAACTGTCAGTACTACGCAACAGGGATAGGCAAATGCTGAGCTATTACATGGCCAATGCGGTGCGCAGTATGCGCCGGAACCCGGCACTCACAGCACTGGTAGCCCTTGCAATTGCCATTGGTATTGGGGTCTCCATGACGATGACCACCATCTACTACCTGATGGCGAGCAACCCGATTCCGGAGAAAAGTGAGGTGCTGTTCCGGGTACAGATGGACAGTTGGGATCCACTCCGTCCATTCGATTCAGATCAGCCAGAACGTGCACCCATCCAGATGACCTGGCGCGATACCAACGCCCTGTTGGACGCGGCCCAGGCAAAACACCAGGTTGGCATGTTCCAGTCTTTGCTGATCATTCGCCCTGAAGGTGATGAGCTATTGCCATTTGAAGCATCCGCGCGCGTCACGTCCGCTGACTTCTTTCCCATGTTCGAGCCACCGTTTCTCTATGGCAGTGGCTGGGACAGATCTGCTGAAACCAGTGCAGCACAGGTTGTGGTACTTGGGCGAGAAATGAACGACCGACTCTTCGGTGGTGAAGACAGCGTTGGCAGAAACGTGACCATTAACGATCGCCAGTTCACAGTGGTAGGCGTCATCGATACCTGGGAGCCGATGCCGCGATTTTATGACGTCGTAGATAGTGCGCTAAACAATGTAGAGGACGTGTTTGTACCCCTCGCCCTGGCTCCCGTCATGGAACTCAATTCATCTGGCAGTGACTGGGGTTGGAAATCAGAAACCATTGCAGGCTATGCGGACTACCTGAATTCTGAATCCTGTTGGTTACAGTACTGGGCTGAACTGCCCACGCGGGGTGACCAGGAGGCCTATCTGGACCACCTCGACGCTTACGCACTGGAACAAAAGAAGCTGGGACGGTTTCAACGACCGCTAAACAACCAGATCCATGATGTCATGGACTGGATGGCTTACAACGAGGTTGTTGAGCGTGATGTCCAGGTGCTGGTAGGCCTGGGATTTTTATTCCTGGTCGTTTGCCTGCTCAGCAGTATTTCACTGCTGCTGACCAAATTTAATGGGCGCTCAGGCGAGATGAGCCTGCGCCTGGCGCTCGGTGGTGCGGCCGGCCGTGTCTCTCTGGGCGCCTACGCCGAGCTCGAGTATCTCGCCCACCGCAGCGTGGGTGCCCCGGTGTTGCCCACACGGAGCGCCGGGGTGGCCGCGCGCCTTGGGGGCACGCTGCGGTGGGCGAGAGCGGCGAG
>CAYGNA010000653.1:0-2121 GCA_964351065.1 uncultured Pseudomonadales bacterium | reverse complement strand
TTTCAGCGCTGGGGCAGGAAACGCGGCTGCGAACTTTTCGCCTGCTGCTCGAAGCTGGAACCGAAGGCATGGCTGCTGGCGCGATTGCAAACCAACTGAACATTCCACACAACACGCTCTCATCGCATCTGTCCCTGCTGGAGAACTCTGGATTGATCTGCAGGAAACGTTGCGGGCGGTCCATCATTTACCGGGCAAGGGTAGAAGAGCTCAGAGCACTGCTCAGCTACCTGATCGAAGACTGTTGCCACGGACATCCCGAACAATGTTCACAGTTACTGGACGCCGCCCTGGTGAGTTGCGCCTCATGAAAAACCTGCTGTTCCTGTGCACTGGCAATTCAGCGCGAAGCATCCTGGCAGAAGCCATCCTGAACCGGATTGGCGCCGGGAAATATGCCGCCTTCAGCGCTGGTAGCCAACCTGCGGGGCGCGTTAATCCCGGTGCTGCCATGCTGTTGCAGGCGCAAGGTTTTGATACGAGCCTGTACCGATCCAAATCCTGGGACGAGTATGCCGGACCCGATGCACCGCGCATGGATGTGATTATCACTGTCTGCGACAGTGCCGCCGGTGAAAGCTGTCCGATCTGGCCTGGCCATCCGCTTGTTGCCCACTGGGGTCTGCGTGACCCTGCGGGCGTTACCGGTGATGATCAGAATATCCGTGCAGCTTTTGAAGCAACCTTCGAGACGCTGCAAAAACGCCTTACCTGGCTGGTGAGCCTGCCGTCCGATGATCTGAACCGCGAAGCACTGCACCGGATCGCCACCCTGTTCCCAGAGACAGATATACCTGATCCACCGACATAAACCGGGACCCCCTGATATGAACCAAAAAAATGACACCACGATGGGCGCCTTCGAACGCTACCTGTCCATTTGGATCGGCCTCTGTATTCTCGCGGGCGTCTCGCTCGGCGCCCTTTCACCTTCACTCTTTTCAGCTATCGCAGCTATCGAGTATGCCAGCGTCAATCTGGTTGTGGCGGTTTTTATCTGGGTGATGATTTACCCCATGATGGTGAACGTGGACTTCGCCTCACTGAAAGACGTTGGCAAAAAACCGAAAGGGCTGTGCATTACGCTGGTAGTCAACTGGCTAATCAAACCTTTCACTATGGCAGCCCTTGGCGTTCTCTTTTTTGAACATGTCTTCGCGGGCCTGGTTGAACCCGAAACAGCGCGTGAGTACATCGCTGGCATGATCCTGCTCGGCGTTGCCCCCTGCACGGCCATGGTGTTTGTCTGGAGCCAGCTAGTTCGCGGTGACGCCAACTACACCCTGGTTCAGGTATCCATTAACGACATCATTATGGTGTTTGCATTTGCGCCGCTGGCGGCGCTCCTGCTAGGCGTTACCAACATTGTGGTGCCCTGGGAAACCCTGCTGCTGTCTGTTGTGCTCTATGTCGTGATTCCGCTAGCCGCCGGTTATGCCACCCGTCGATACCTGGACAGGAACGGCCAGCATGAAGAAATTGCTGCCTTCACAGCAAAATTAAAGCCCTTCTCTGTGGTCGGTCTGCTGGCCACGGTTGTACTGTTGTTCGGGTTCCAGGCTAACACTATTCTCGGGCAACCTCTGGTCATTGTGCTGATTGCGGTTCCGCTGCTCCTGCAGTCTTATGGCATCTTTTTTGTGGCCTATGGCTGGGCGTATCTCTGGCGTGTGCCTTTTGCAACAGCCGCCCCGGCCGCGCTGATTGGCACCTCCAACTTCTTCGAACTCGCGGTTGCGGTTGCAATCAGCCTGTTTGGCCTTGAGTCTGGCGCCGCGCTGGCAACCGTGGTCGGCGTACTGGTAGAAGTACCCGTGATGTTATCGCTGGTTGCACTGGCAAACCGTACCCGGCACCACTTTGTCTCGGACTAAAATCTGTATAAGGCAAAAATTTGTATCAGACATAAACTGGAGGGAACAAATTGATCGAACCTGTTGCAAGCCGATTTGAGGTCAACGGCCACGTTGCCTGGATTACTCTCGACCGGCCAGAGGCCATGAATTCACTAAACCCACAGCTACGCTTTGAACTCTCCCAACACTTCGATGAGGTAGAGCGCAACGATGACATCTGGATTGCGGTTGTCACCGGCGCCGGTGAACGGGCGTTTTGCGCCGG
>CAYGNA010000652.1:0-2123 GCA_964351065.1 uncultured Pseudomonadales bacterium | reverse complement strand
CGTGCCTTCGCGTGACTTGTATCTGCTCTAGCTACTGTTCGGGTTGAGACAAGTTAACAAAGCCATCTACAAAGTCAAAATACAAACCGCCAGCACGACGCAAGCCAAGCTCTGGATCCAGGAAGTCGAACACTATCGGGCCTTGTTGCTCAAGGTCATCGATCAGACACAGCGGCGCGTACTCCCCAACGAGCACGTCCCCGCATCCGAGAAGATCGTCAGCTTGTTCGAACCGCACACGGACATTATCGTCAAGTCTCTGCGCGAGGTGCAGTATGGACACAAGATCAACCTGGCTACCGAGCAGTATGGCTTTATCACCTACCTGAAGATCGAAGACGGCAATCCAGCCGATGCAACGCTGTATCAACCGGTCCTTGAAGCTTGTAAGGAAGACTATCAGACGCTGCCCGAAGCCATCGTTGCCGATGGCGGCTATGCAAGCCAGAACAATGTCCAGCATGCGCGCGAGCTTGGCGTGAAGCGGAGGGTGTTCAACAAACCGGTGGGATTGAGCCTTCACGATATGGGGGTGAAGCGGAAAACATTTGTCGCGCTGCGCGAGTTTCGCGCCGGCATTGAAGGCAACATCTCCGAACTCAAACGGGCATTTGGTCTGCGTAGAGCGACTTGGCAAGGTCGCGATGGGTTCAAGGCCTACGTCTGGTCATCGGTATTGAGTTACAACCTGATCCGGTGGGTTCGCTTCAGCTCGGGTTAGCGTTGAGCTAACACCAAAATCGAACAGGAAATCGGGCTGTCACGAGCAGCTCAGTGGACCGCCATGCTCGAATATCAGCAAAAAAGCAGGTGTACGGCGTTAACAGTCCGTGTGTACAATTTATGAGGCTCGGCGAACCCAACGCCCTGCCGGAGAAATCTTGCCGGCACAGCGATTAACTAAAAAACGCTGTTTCTGGACGGGCACTAGCTAGAAGGGCTTCAAACGCAGATCAGTTGGTAGAAATTCCGAAAGTGGGTGGGCTTCACCATCG
This sequence comes from uncultured Pseudomonadales bacterium, assembly GCA_964351065.1. GTDB lineage: Bacteria > Pseudomonadota > Gammaproteobacteria > Pseudomonadales > Azotimanducaceae > JANQJA01. The sequence continues at coordinate 1,128 of CAYGNA010000652.1, read as the reverse complement.
ATATGAGTGGCAAGAAGCAGCTTGATTTACGCCGGATCAACATTTGCGAAGGACAGCAGTTCACAGAAGAAAGGTCACATTTTCCTGATGTTCATCCATGCCAAGCAATAAGACTTTCTTCTTCTTGATCTTCAGTATCCTGTCTGACTCGCACAACTGATACTCACTACTGCCAGCGTGCACTCGTTGCGTTCGATTCCGTAACTCTACGACAACAAATTTCGCGCGTACCTTCATGGGGTCCTCGGGATCGAATTGAATATTCGAGATCACACGGCACAACCTGGACTGCGGTGCCTGGGCAAACGCCTTACCTTCAGTAAGTCGGTGCACATGATTCTGCAGCATCGAATAGCCCCCATAGAGAATGGAAACGTGTTTCGCCGGATCATAGTCAGCCTTATTTGAGGGTATCCAGTAGACACAATCCCTATCGAACAGCGCCAGCCAGTCCTGGTACCGATTGTCATCCATCAAACAGGCTTCATGATAGAGAAATTCCTCGACGCGGCGCTGGAGTTCCGAATTCATATCATCAGTTCCAGCCAATGACGCCACATGGCTCGTTGAGCAACCTCGTCAGTGACCTGACCAACTACCGTACCATCCTCGAGAGTCCGCTCCCGCCCCAGACCCCGCTGAAAAATCAGCCAGGGATCCTGTCGACACTGCAGTCCCCGGCTGACCCGGTTAAACATCTCTATATCGTCGTGAATGCCGCCGCCCTGGGGCGTGTAGAACTGCTCATACATGCGCAGTCGCATGGTATTCAATTCCTCCGGCACCCCTTTTAACAGCGCCGGTGCAAGCTCAACTTCTGTCCTTTCGGCACTGATCGGTCTGATGGTCCGCACCTGCTGACCAAGTACCACCAGATTGGGGAATATACTCATATGTGTTCCACCGATAACGATGACCTGCTCGGCCCTTTCCTGACCATAGGCAGACACCATGTCCTGGTAGTATTTTTCTCCCCAGGGCGCACTTCTGAGGCCGGCAATTCTGGCCTCACGTCGGCTTTCCTGCAAATTGTAGCGACTGTACTCAAGGTTACTGTGCCCACGACCGAGATCCCTGCATTCAGCGGCTGAACCACCATCGAACATATCTACTCGTTGTCCGGTATTA
>CAYGNA010000651.1:0-2125 GCA_964351065.1 uncultured Pseudomonadales bacterium | reverse complement strand
CCCGGATGTCATCCGGCAAGGTGTTGATGTCCGGCAGTTCAAACTCCATGGGCTACTCCTAATCGCTTCCTGGTTGCCTGAACTCTAGCACGATGCCAACTGACGGCGCCGGTTGATCTTGCTACCATCGGGCAACACCCACTAGCAGAAGAGCACCATGTTCGACGACGATAAAGGTTATCTCAATGCGTCCGACCTGATCGAGCACCCATCAGTGCCCACTGGTCACGGCACTGATCCTTTTGCCTGCCCGTGCTGTGCCAACGTGTTCGCCGAAACCCTGCGCATGGCGAACGTGGACCTTGCGACGCACACGCTGCACCCAATTGATCCCGGGGCAACGCCTGATCTGCTGCTGACCAACGCGCGCATCCTCACGCTGCACCCCGACCTGCCCGAGGCAGACAGTCTTCTGGTGCAGGATGGCAGAATAAGCTCGATTGGCCGCAGCGAGTCAGCGCCTGCGGCAACCGAAGATACGCTGCGAATCGACGCTGGCGGACGGTTTGTCATGCCCGGCTTTATTGAGCCCCATATGCATCTCGCGCCACTTGCCATGCTGCACAGTTTTGAAAACGTCGGGCCGTTCAGATTTCCGACCACGGCCGCTGCCATCGAACACCTGAAACAGATTGCTGCCACGACGCCGGCCGGGGAATGGATTGTGGGTCGCCAGTTCGATCCGTCACTGCAGGAAGGACCACAATACCTCACTGCTGACATGCTGGACGAGGCTTCAACCGATAACCCGATATTTGTCTACAACGCTTCACTGCACCTGGCCTACTGCAATACCGCAGCACTGCAGGTTGCGGGACTAAACAGCGACACGCCCGACCCTCACGGTGCCGAGATTGGCCGCAACGCCGATGGCTCACCCAACGGCGTACTGAAGGCCGGCCCCGCGATGGCACTGGTTGGCCGCCATAACCCGAGAGTTCGCAACCAGAACCTGGCACAGGAGTGCCTGGGCGTATTCCAGCATGCCGCCAGCCTTGGTATCACCATGATGTGTGACCAGGGAACGGGACTCTTCCAGGGGCCCGGCGAGCTTGAGCTTTATAAAACGCTGCGCGATAGCAACCAGATGGCTGCCCGGTTCCGCTATTGCGTGGCGCAGGCGCAGGCCGACAAGTGGGACCAGCTTGGCATTAGCTGGGGTGAAGGCGACGAGTGGGTGAGGCGCACTGGCTGGAAAATTGTGAGTGACGGATCGAACCAGGGACGTACCGGCCTGCAGCGGGAACCTTTCCTTAACTCCGACGAGCAAGGTATCGCCTACATTGAACCCGATGAACTGACTGAAGCCGTGATCAAACGACTGTCCGAAGGCTGGGCCGTGTGTGTCCACGCTAATGGCGACCTGGCGATTGACCGTGCTTTAAACGCCTATGAAGCGGCGCGTGATGCGGGCCTCGACCCGGCCGCGAGACGCTGTCGCATCGAGCACTGCAGCATCCTGCACGACGAGCAACTCGATCGCATGGCAGCCCTCGGCGTCTCGCCGAGTTTCCTGATTGGCCATGTCTACTACTGGGGCAAGGCGTTTGTCGATGATGTGTTTGGTCTTTCAAAAGCAGAAAAACTGGATCGAACGGGTGCCTGCGAGGCGCGCGGCATCCGTTGGACAATTCACTCCGATGATCCAGTCACCGAAATGGGGCCGCTGCGCTGTATTGAGAACGCCGTGACCAGGGCCATGTGGCGCTCAGACGACCTGCTGTCGCCCATTGAGAGAATTCCCGTCGAGGCCGCACTGCGCGCCATGACAATAGATGCTGCCTGGCAGTGCCACTCTGACCATGATCTGGGCAGCCTGACGCCAGGAAAATGTGCCGATTTTGTGATGTTGTCCGAGGACCCACGAGAGGTTGCCACCAACAAGCTCAGCCAAATTGACGTGCTGGAAACCTGGGTCGCCGGCCGGCGGGTGCACTAGCCCGGCCTTGTCATCCCGACTGGAGGCCCATGCGCAGTCTTGTCATCTCGACGGCAGACCCATGCGCAGTCTTGTCATCTCGATTGGGGACCCGCAGGGCCGCAATGGAGAGATCTCAATTTTCCGGCGGATAGATTTCTCCGCTTCGTGGCTACGCCACTACGGTCGAAATGACGAGGGGTTTGG
>CAYGNA010000650.1:0-2128 GCA_964351065.1 uncultured Pseudomonadales bacterium | reverse complement strand
CATGGCGGCCAAAAAGTTTCCAATCGAAGCCGGTCACATCATGATGTTCGCGCGATCCATCGGCGATGCCAATGAGATCTATTACGATGAAGACTACGCAAGCAAGACAGAGCCAGGTGCAATTGTTGCACCTCCCACGTTTGTCCAGGCGAGTGCACAATTTGATCCCGACTACTTCCTGCGTCCCAAAATTGGGCAGGAGTGGTTCGGTTCAGCCAAAGGGCCAACCGGTATTACCCCACGCGAAGGTGGCGGTGGTGGTGGCGGTGGCGGTGGTGGCGGACTCCACGCTGAACAGCATTATGTCTATCACAGAACACCAAAAGTCGGCGACGTGCTCACCGCAACCACACAACCCGGCAAGAGCTGGGAAAAAGAGGGGCGGCGCGGAGGCAAGCTCATGTTCAGTGAGTCTGTTACCGAGTATCGCGACCAGCAAGGTGAACTCGTTGTTACAGCAACCAGCGTTGGTGTTCGCACCGAACGACCAGCAACTCAGGGTTAGGGGAGAAAAAGCACATGGCATTAAATGCAAGCGAACTCAAGGTGGGCGATACCTATGAAGAAGAAGTCTGTCGCAACCTGTCGCGCACACAAATTGTGCAGTATGCAGGCGCATCCGGGGACTACAATCCGCTGCACTCTGATGAAATCTTCACTACCCAGATTGCCGGCTACCCTTCCGTGTTTGCACACGGCATGCTCTCCATGGGCATGACAGGTAAAATGCTGACCAACTACGTCGGTGATGGTCGCCTCAAATCATATGGCGTGCGGTTTACCTCCCAGGTATTCCCTGGCGCAACCCTGACTGCAACTGCAACCATTACCAACATCCGTGAAGAAAATGGCGAGAAGATCATTGATATGGATGTATCCACCAAAAACGAAGAAGGGACAGAAGTCGTCAAGGGAACTGCCAGCGCAGTTGTCGACTAGTTAGCCTGCTGCCCTGTAAAAAGGTTAACCGCGCCCCAGCACCCAACAAGCACGCTGGGGCGCGGTCTTCCTGATTCATCTCAACCGTTCAATCGCCTCTATGACAATCGACTCGGTCAGCACCTGGGGCAACACCTCTGCCCTCCCCTTCGTGCCGTTGTACAGAAGGTAAAGCGGCACACCACTGCGCTGGTATGTTGACAGCGCCTCGGTGATAACAGGATCTTCATTGGTCCAGTCGCCCTTCAGGTAGCTGACACCACCGCTTTCAAATGCAAGTCGGACATCCGTTGAATCCAGCGCGACCGCTTCATTGACCTTGCATGTGATACACCAGGCCGCAGTGAAGTTCACAAATACAGGTCCCGCCTCCCGCGCCTCTGCCAGCCGTTCAGGTGAATAGGTTTCCCATATCGGGCCACTGTAACCCGCACTCACCCTGGCTGGCGTCCCACCTGGCGCCAGACTGGTATCAGCACGCAGCATGACCGGCAGGTACAGCGCACCCACCACCAGCAATACCGCAAATACCAGCGAGAATATCCGCGGCCCCCTGGCGCGGGTGAGGTGACTGCCAAGCCAGATGGCAAATACCAGCATCAGCATCCCTGTCAGCACAGCGACAACGCCGGCTGAACCTGCCTGCTGAGAAAGTACCCAGACAAGCCAGACTGCTGTTGCAAACATTGGAAAGGCGAGCAACTCCTTGAACCTTGCCATCCAGGCACCGGGTCGCGGCAGGCGCTCCATCAGGGCAGGCGAATAACACAGCAACAGGTAAGGTGTTGCCATCCCGAGGCCCAGGGAGGCAAACACAACAATCGCAATACCGTTTGGCTGGGTCAGCGCAAACCCGACGGCTGAAGCCATAAAGGGTACGGTACAGGGTGCGGCGACCACAGTCGCCAGCACACCGGTAAAAAAGGAACCGGATAAACCGCTGCGCTTGGTCAGGCCCTGCCCCAGGTTCATCACAGAAGTGCCCAACTCAAAAAATCCAAACAGGTTGAGGCCAATCAACAGGAACAGGTACGCCAGCAGGCCAACCACCATCGGCGACTGGAGTTGAAATCCCCAGCCAATCTGGGCACCACCAGCACGTAGCGCGATCAGCACTGCAGCAACGGCAACAAATGAGAGCACAATTACGCTATGGGTTGATGTGCCTGGCGAGCGCATTGAAGAAGTT
>CAYGNA010000649.1:0-2136 GCA_964351065.1 uncultured Pseudomonadales bacterium | reverse complement strand
CCCGGATGCCAGCGTACCTGGGTGGCTTCCAGGAGAAGAGGGGCACGTCCGGACTGGGGCCGCTGACCCAGTAAGTCTGGAACCGCTCGTCCGTCACGTTGTAGACAAATGCCTCAACGTTCCACGACTCGTCAGCCGAGGTGTACTTCACCGTCAAGTCCATCGTTGCAAAGCCTTCCCGCTTATCCGACAAAGCCGGAATTGCATCGAAGTTACCCTCGGTGAAGTGCATATCGTCCTCGATACGAACCTTCACGTAGGGTTCAATGGAAGCGCCACTCTCAAGACCAAAATAGTGAGTGTATGCAATGGTCATCGACATAGGCGTTGAATAGGGTAGTTCGTTCCCCTCAATGTTGTTGGTGCCCGTGCCGAGGTCCTGGGGTACGCAGGCATACTGCGCGCCGGCTTCCTCACGTTGTTCGCAGAAGAAAGCCTCACCTGCATAACCAGGCCAGCTCTTGAACTTGGCGTCCAGCAGGCCAAGACCACCGGTCAGGCGGCCGTTTTCCCACGGAATCACATTCCATTCGATTTCAAGGCCTGCAATCTCAGCCTGGCCTGCATTGGAAGTCACGAGGGTACCAATCGGCTGACGCGGCTCAACAACGGTGCCAGGTGGATCTTCGACAAAGCCAACTTCACGCCACTGGGTGACCTGCTTGTCAGTGAAGTCTGTCAGGAACGCCGTAACAATCAGGTTAACCCGACCATCGAATAGCGTACCCTTGTAGCCAATTTCGTAATTGAGCACTTCTTCTGGTTCGAACGAGAAAATTTCAATTCGGCCACACCGGCAGACGTCTACGCCGTCACCAAATGAACCCGCTTTGGAGCCAGTTGCCGCATAGGCATAGAGGAAGGTGTCCTCATTCAGGTCGTAATCAATACCAATTCGCCAGTTACCCTTGCTAAACGACGCGCGGTTGTCGTTTACATCAAATAGTTCGTAGTTACCGGTGCGGTTCTGCGATCCCAATCCAGGGACGTTAATATCCTGGCTGGTGTAGAGTGGTAAAAAGAGTTCATCGCGTTGTGCATTGGTCTGGGGGAAGCCATCAAACGGCACCAGGCCATTGGTCCAGGAACAACCGGCACTACCGTAACAGCCGATGTTTCTGCCACCCACATCCTCTCGCTCGTCTTCCGTCTGGCGATAGCCGAGGGTCAGGTGCCAGCGGTCGGTAATGTGCCAGGTTGCCTGACCAAAAATAGCCTGGGACACCAGTGTTCTTTCGGGCTGGATAAACGAGATACCGCCCGCAGCACCCTGACTACAACAGAAAGGCTGTTCCACATCGAAGATAATGGCGTTATCTTCCCGGAAATCAAAAAAGCCAAGAATCCAGGTGATCCGGTCAGTTTGACCCTGTAGCTGCAGTTCATTGGATACTGATACGAAGTCCGATTCTGCAGTCGCAAGGTAAAGGCTTTCCCATGGTGGGTTACGGTTTAACCAACCCGTGGTTGGGGAAGGCACTGCACGCCAGCCCATGTCACCATCCCACTGCTGGGAGCGCTGCTGCCTTGCCCAGCCCACGTTGTACACCAGGTCAACATAGTCAAAGAGCGCGTAGTTGACATGCAGTCGATCTGCGTCGTTGGTCATATCGAGAAAGCCAGGTACGTTCGGGTCAACATAGTCGATGTTGCCGCCGTTGTACTGACAGACTTCAACTGCGGCTTCGCAATTGGGTGCGATGGGCCAACCCGCAGCATTATCCTCAGCCGTTTCGATCGTGGCCCGGACACTCAGGGAATCGCTGGGTTGCCAGAGGCCACTGATCCTGGCCGCCCAGCGGTCTGCATTGCCGTAGGTCTCATCTTTTGACACAGGTCGGTTCCAGCGCTGATCCATGTCGGGGATACCATCGGGGCCGGCGTTCCCCTGCCCCTCAAGATCTTTGGTACCTGAACCCTGGTTGGCAAAGCCGTCACGCCGCTCTTCAAAAAAGTTGGCGCGTAGCGCCAGCGTGTCAGAAATCGGAACATTCAATGTGCCCAGGGTAACAATATGGCCCCGGTTGCCCACCTCAGCACCAATGGTGCCAAAGACGCCCGCGAAACTGGGTTTGGCGGTAATAACGTTAACACTGCCCGCCGCCGAGTTACGCCCAAACAGCGTACCCTGGGGGC
>CAYGNA010000648.1:787-2146 GCA_964351065.1 uncultured Pseudomonadales bacterium | reverse complement strand
AGAATGCCGTGGGGGCTATCGCCCAGGCTTATGCAGACAACATACCCATACTGGTTTTGCCCGGCGGCGTGTTCAGGCACCAGATTGGTGTCAAACCCAACTTTTCTGCGGTCCAGAATTACCAGGGGATTGTGAAGCAGGTTGAAGCGGTCTATCGACCGGAAGATATCGGCAGCGCTATGCGACGTGCCATGCATGCCCTGAAGAATGGCCCGGGTGGGCCGGTGGTGCTGGAACTGACCGCAGACGTTTGTGCGATGGATGTCCCGGAGAAGTCGCAAAACTACCAGTCGCCAACAGTGGTGCAGTCAGCGCCAACACAAGGCGCAATCAAGGATGCAGTTAAAGCATTGCGAGCCGCGAAAAATCCTTTGCTCTGGGCTGGTCAGGGTGTACTGATGTCTGGCGGCACGAAGGTGCTAAGGGAACTTGCCGAGCTGACGGGTTTGCCTGTCTTTTGCACTATGCCCGGCAAGTCGGCAATGGACGAGCGTCACCCCCTCTGCCTGGGTGCCGGCAGCGGCCTGACCACCAAAGCCGCCGGTACCTGGCTATCTGAATGTGACTTGATCCTCGCCCTTGGCTCCAGCCTCACCCGAACGTTTTATGGTCAGCCCATTCGTGCCAACAACAAGGTGTTGATTCAGAACACGGATAACATTGATGACATCAACAAGGATGAAAACGTCGATATTGGTCTGCTGGGTGATACCCGTCTCACGATAGAAATGCTGATTGATGAAATTCGGGGCCAGATTGGTGAAGCCGGGCTGAGCAAGGTTGATGAGGTAAAGGCACGCATCGCGCAGATCAAGCAGGAATGGCTCACCGAGTGGCGCCCACTGCTCGAGTCTGACGAGGAACCGCTTAACACCTATCGTGTGATCCATGCGATTGACCAGACGCTGGATCGTGAAAACAGTATTGTTACCCATGATGCGGGTGCGCCGCGAGATTCTATTGTGCCCTTTTATACCGCAACCACACCCCACAGCTATGTTGGCTGGGGCAAGACGACGCACCTTGGCTTTGGTATTCCCTTGATGATTGGCGCGAAGATGGCCAACCCCGACAAGTTCTGCCTGAACCTGATGGGGGATGGGGCTTTTGGTATGTCCGGCACAGATATAGAAACGGCCTCGCGCAGCGGTTTTGCCATTACCACCGTGTTGCTCAACAATGGCGGTATGGCGACATATCCGGGTGGTTTCCCGAACGCCCGTGAAAAGTTTGGCGTTTCCCACATGCAGGGTGATTACGCAAAAATTGCCGAGGGAATGGGCGCCGTGGGCATAACTGTCAAAAAGGTCAGTGAGATGGCGCCGGCGCTGGAAGAGGCTAAACGAATCAATGCAGAAG
>CAYGNA010000648.1:0-777 GCA_964351065.1 uncultured Pseudomonadales bacterium | reverse complement strand
GTATTGATTGACGTGCACTCCGATATGGAAGCAAAAAAGTCTCGCTACTAATGACAACTGGTTACCAGCCGCAGGGACACATTCGATGACAGAAAAAAGACGCGCGACCACACTGGCTGAGTATGGCGCAAAAGCAGGTGCCCTGTTCGAGGCAGCCGGCAAGGGTGGTGAGCCGTACGAACCGCGACCCACGGACGTTATTATCAGTCCGTTTGGCAAATGTGGCACCACGTGGCTACAGCAGATGTTCCATACGCTGCGAACCCGCGGCGATATGGATTTTGACGACATATCGCGCGTTGTGCCCTGGCTTGAAACCTCACCTGGCCTTGGTATTGATCTCAATGCTGACCAGCGTGGTGATCCGCGCGGCTACAAGAGTCATCACGACTGGCACGCCCTCCCGCGCGGACCGAAGTACATTGTTTCGATCAGGGATCCCCGGGATGCGATGGTGTCGATGTACCGTTTTATGGAAGGCTGGTTCCTGGAGCCTGGCGCAATTGCCCTTGATGAGTTTGCCCATGCGCTCTATATGAGTGATCCGGCCAAAGGCTACTGGGGGCACCTGCTTTCCTGGTGGGAGCACCGGCACGATGACACGGTGCTGCTGCTGTCCTATGAAGGGATGCAGGCAGACACGGAAACCACAATCCATCGTGTCGCAGATTTCTGTGGGATCGCCATCGATGACGAGTTGATGGCGATTACACTCGCACACACATCGCTGCCCTTTATGCTCAAATTCAAAGACGGGTTTGTTGATGCATTGCTGCG
>CAYGNA010000647.1:0-2155 GCA_964351065.1 uncultured Pseudomonadales bacterium | reverse complement strand
AGTTCGCACCGCGGGAACGAAGGCGGCTGGCGTTATCCTTGAGCCTTGCGACAATTGGCTCGAACGGCGCAAACGTTCCCTGGCAAAAAGTAATCAGGAAGGTCTCACTGAGAAAAAGGCTAACCTGCTGCGTTTCAACGCGCCCAGCCACCATGGCCGGCATACTCATAACCAAAAAAAGCTGGTCATCAAAGGCTTCGACCTTGGGGCGCTGCCCACTGTTCAATACATCTTCCAGGGCCAGTGCGTGTAGTTGAAAGGCATTGCCTAGCTCTTCCAGCGACGCCTTGGTCGGATGCCCCTCGACGTGCACCCAGGTGACAGTTTCGCGTGCTATGAATGGCAAGCACTCCTGCACGGATACATGCTCCAACACCGTAAAATTTTGACCATTAAAGTCCATGACTCTTATCCGCAGTGGATACTCATGGTGCGACTGGTGCTGAACCAGCGTGCCCGGCGCGGTGCCTGGCTGATGGTATCGCTTGGTAAAAAAGGCCATAGAGATTTATCTCCGTGATTGGACCGCAGGTCGCATGCCCGCAACATCGGTTGGGTTTATTCACATTGCCACCATCAGGCCGGTGGCTACAAGCAGGGTGATGCAAGTCTGCAACAAAAGCACCAGCCTGATAGTCAGGCAAGTCTCAACTCGCGGGCGGCCAGGACAACGAGCGCAAGCAGCAGAGGTAGCAGGAAATAGATGATTCGAAAAACCAGCACAGCCGCGAGCAATTCCGCCGCTGGCACCTGAGGCAACAGAACCAGCAACATTGCCTCGAACACACCCAACCCACCGGGCACGCTACTGACCAGTCCCAAAAACAGCGCAATCATGTAGGCCGAGAGTAGTGTGACGTAAGTGACATTAAGGTCGCCCGGCAGCAAGCAGTAAAGAACCGCAGCTACACACAACATATCAAGGCATGCCACCGTCACCTGCCGCCAGGCAATGCGCAGCGGTGGAACCCTGTCGCGCCAGCGCCCACTGCCTTTCGCGAGATAGGCAAGCACCAGATACCCCAATGTGAAGCCAATGAGCCCAATTGACAAGAGATCGGGCAATAGTGGAGGCAAATGCAGGTCCGCAATCGCCGTCGCAGGTGTCAGCAATAGCGCGAGACCCAGCAACAATGGCGCCCCGACAGTAAAAGTCAGCGCACAAAAGGCCACAATTGTCGCAACTTCCAGCCCCGGGATACCTTCCTGTGAATAGGCACGTAGCCTGATTGCGCCGCCAGACAGAGCAGAAACGCCAACCGTATTGCCTATCGCAAATGCAATAAAAGCTATCTCCCGAATATCGACAGGATCCATTGCCAGCTGCGCGTAATCGAGTGCCAGCCGATCATATTGGGTGAGCACAAGGTAGCTCATTATCGTAAACAGCCCGGCTGTGCCAAGCTGGAAAGTGTCCAGGGAGCGAAATTCTGCAGTCACATCAGCAAGCGTGAGAGCAGCCAGTTGGTCCCGCAAGATCACAAAGACAACAACCAGCATCGTGAGCGCGACGGCCAGCGGTAGTAAACGTCCTCCTCGCGCCAGATAACCCATGAAGTTCTTTCCCTCTCGTTTGGCGTCTCTCGTCCTGCCCCCCGCGCCTGGCAAAAACCTGCTACCGCACTGCCAGATTCCGTCAAAACCTGAGGATAGTCGACCAATTTCCCAACTATTTCCAGACATGCTGATATATCATCGACAGGCGCAGGATACGCGCTCAACCAGGAGACACAATGAAACTCTATACCGGCGACCTGAGTCCATATTCAGCCAAAGTGCGCATGCAGATCTATGCTATGGGCATCACCGATATCAAATTTGAACTACCAGCTTCATTCTTCATGGGCAAACTGTCAGAAGTTTCGCCCATCGGCAGAATACCTGTACTGGAACTTGATGATGGCAGCATCATCCCGGAATCCGAGGTGATTGCGGAATACCTTGACGATCTTTACCCCGACAAGGCGATGGTGGGCACCTCCCCGAAAAACCGCGCAGACATCCGACTGGTATCACGAATCGCCGACATCTACCTGATGAACAACATCTTTATGGCGCTACCCCAGGTAAACCGGAAAACGCGAGTTGATGCTGTTCGCGACATGTTGGTGAAGCAGGTTGTTCGCGGCATGGGCGCGCTGGAGCGACACCTGGG
>CAYGNA010000646.1:0-2158 GCA_964351065.1 uncultured Pseudomonadales bacterium | reverse complement strand
CTGAGATACTCTCTTAACAGTCGGGATCCCATCGCACCAGCGACTGCGCCGACGCCAAAAGCGCCAAGCAGGATGCCATAAACAAGCGCGTTACCACCGAGGATCTCCCTGGCGACGAGGGGCAATAGCGCAAGGATGACCACGGTGGTCAGTCCAAATACAAAACCGCGAATCAATACCGTCACAATGTTCGGCGACATGGCAACGTAACGAATACCGGTTGTCATCGCGGCACGCAGTGTTTCCCTGGGAAGGGATGATTGATTGAGTTCGGGTTTCCACCGCAGCAACACTGTAATCAGGCCGATGTAACTGAAGGTATTTACGGCAAACGCCGCAGCAGCACCAAACGCCGCGACGATCGCACCACCCACGGCCGGAGCCACACTACGAGTGACGTTGAACGAGACGCTGTTCAGCAGCACCGCGGCAGGTACGTCCTGCCTTGGGACTATGTCCCCAACTGACGCTTGCCAGGCTGGGCCAAAAAATGCTCCACCACAACCGATCAGAAACGTAAAGGTTAATAAAAGCCAGGGTGTGATCAGCCCGTACCACGCCGAGAATGCCAGGCTTAGTGAGACAAGCAACATAAACAGCTGAGCAAAGAGCATCACCCGACGTCGGTCGAAGCCATCGGCAATCGCGCCCGACATCAACGACAACGCCATAATAGGTAGTGCCGTGGAAGCCTGTACAAGCGCCACCATCTGGGCTGAATCGGAAATCGACGTCATCATCCAGCCAGCGCCAACTGACTGGATAAGCCCGCCAAAGTTAGACGCAATACTCGCAATCCACAAATTGCGAAAGGTAGGAATACCCAGGGGTGAAAGGGTCGAATCGCCAGGCAAAAAAGAATCTCGGGCAGCACTTGAAGGACGCTATTGTGCGCCAGCGCGTCCGCTGTCTCAACAGCAAGACAGTTTGTGAAACCCTGCAAGCGCTACATGACAGGTGCAATCCTGGAAACAGATAGCTGCTCTCGCCTGCCGTGAGCCAGGTTATCCTGACAGGTCAGCCAACGATTCATGTCGACAACAGACAATGGTTTGCTGAAGTAGTAGCCCTGGATCAAATCGCAACCGCCTTCTCGCAATATCTCCAGCTGGCCATCGGTCTCAACACCCTCAGCCAGCACCTTGAGGTGAAGGTTCTGACCCATCGCTATTATCGCCCGGGTTATTTCACGATCCTCATCGTTGGACTCAATATCGTCGATAAAAGAGCGGTCAATCTTTAACGTATTCAGCGGAAAGCGCTTGAGGTAGGCAAGTGAAGAATAGCCAGTACCAAAATCATCAATACTGATGTTAAGGCCCAGAAACCGTAACTGGTTCAGCATCTGAATGTTCCGGTCGACGTTTTTCATTGCAACACCCTCGGTGATCTCCAGCGTAAGCGCTTCAGGTGATACCCCGGTGCGTTCAAGGATATTGGAAACCATTTTTGGCACGTCTGTTTCAAACTGACGGGCAGACAGGTTCACAGCAACCCGAAACCCCGTGTGGCCTTCGCTGTGCCACTGATCCAACTGGCGGCAGACAGATTCAAGCACCCATTCGCCGAGCGGCAGGATGAGCCCGGTTTCTTCCGCAATGGGGATAAACTCCGCGGGCGAGACAAAGCCCCGCTCCGGGTGATGCCAACGAACCAGCGCCTCCATGCTCGACAACCGACCATTCATATCAACAATAGGCTGGTAGTGAACCTCAAAAGCACCTTCACTGATCCCGCTCTGCATGCCGCTGCGGTACTCGATAAAACGCAGAGCACTTTCATACATCTCGGAGTCAAATACCACTGACGAACCTTTTGCTGCCGCTTTTGCACGATGTAGCGCGGTGTCAGCATCCCGGATCATTTCTTCCGGATTATGGTAACTGTCCTGGTGGAGCAGAATCCCCGCGCTTGCGGTGACATGGGTATCAGTTCCGCCAACGAGAATGGGTTCGCTGATGGCGCGCTGGATTCGGCTCACCGCCGTGAGCGCACCGGTAACTGAATCTACAGGATCAAGCAAAATGGCAAAAATGTCCCCGCTAAAACGCGAGAGAGTGTCATCCGGTCGCACTGTCCGCTCCAGGCGCGCCGCCACCTCATTGATTACAAAGTCGCCTGCCTCGTGACCAAAACCCTCGTTGATCACAGCAAAACG
>CAYGNA010000645.1:0-2163 GCA_964351065.1 uncultured Pseudomonadales bacterium | reverse complement strand
GCCTGAGACCCCGGACCTCTTCCTGATCCAGTTTGCCGATCATGACACCCAGTTCCATACGCTTGCCGTTGCGAACCACGATCACATCAACTTTCTCTTCCGGTCGGGTACGACCGACGATGTGGGGCAGTTCAGACGACAGGTCGATTGGCTTGCCGGCAAACTCGACAATAATGTCTCCTTCACGGATGCCGCCGGCTTCTGCCGGGCTGTCTGCAAATACCTGGGTAACAAGGGCACCGGCCGCACGTTCCATCTGGAAGGCTTCGGCCAGGTCGCGGTCGACGCGACGGATGAGGACACCGAGCCAACCACGTGAAACGCTACCGTTTTCTTTCAGTTGTTCGACAACCTCCAGCGCAACGTCAATCGGGATGGCAAAAGAGAGCCCCATAAAGCCACCCGAACGGGTAAATATCTGGGAGTTAATGCCTACAACCTTACCATCGAGGTTGAACAGCGGCCCCCCGGAGTTGCCCGGGTTGATGGCAACGTCAGTCTGAATAAAAGGTACATAATTGCCATTGGGATCAGGCAGGCTTCGGCCCTTCGCACTCACGATACCTGCTGTCACCGAATGTTCAAAACCAAACGGGGAGCCAATCGCAACAACCCATTCACCCACCTCAAGGCGCTCTGACGAACCCATCTCAACCGTGGGCAAGTCATCTGCATCAATCTTTAACAGGGCCAAATCTGACAACTCGTCCGCACCAATAACCGTTGCAGTGCGCTCACGCCGATCACTCAGCGCGACAATAATCTCAGCAGCCCCTTCTACCACGTGATTGTTCGTTAAAATGTAGCCATCAGTGGAGATAATAAATCCCGACCCGGCAGACGGCCGCGGTATCTGTTGCTGCGGCATCTCACGAAAGAAACGCCGGAAGAAGTCAGGCACATCCTGTTCGTCAAACTGGTTGTACCGGGACTCCGGTGCAGCGCGCGTTGCACTGATGTTGACGACAGCCGGCGACGCTCGCTTTACGAGTTTGGTAAATTCAGGCAGGGCAGCATAAACCGGTACAGAGATCGGTAGAGACACGGCAACCATCACTACAAGCCCAAGCACGCTGGATAGACGTTTATTCATTTGGAGATGCCTCGTATACGTTAATGGTGTCAGCGGGAAGCGCACGACAAAACAGTACCCCAACCAGAAGCCCAAGCAGTGACATGCCGAGGGCTGCCAGGTCGTTCAGTGGCGCCAGTCCAGACGCCAGCGCAGCACCACCAACAAACCCCAGCAGGGGAAGTACCAGGGAATGTATCGTCAACTCGACATGCTGTGCCGGAGTAACATGGACAACCAGTTGACTGCCAGCCATTTCAGGCAGGCGCCAGGTTCGGGGTCGATGACAGGCAGAACCGCAACCATCACATCCTGCCCTGGTTTGTACCCGGATCTCGCCGGGCGAACGGTCGACAACCTTGACCAGGATGCGACTCAAAGCACCGATCCCCTAGTAAAGTATGGGTTCAACCGATTCTGCCACCTTTTTTGCAGTGTCAGTGGGCACTTCCCCCACCACGGTAATCTGCTGCGCAGAACCTTTGAGACGACGAGTGAGTACTACCGTACCGCCCATGTGTGTCACAAGTTCACCGAGTTGCTTGCCGCTGCCACGTTCGACAAAAACCGACAGGGTAGCAATACCATCGGAATACATTATCCGGTTAGGTGAGCGCACTCGCACCTGTCGAAAGCCGTTGGGTAACCAGGCTACCCGCCACGCGGGTGCCATCCCCTGATCCTGGCTGGCAATCGATTCGGAGGGCGACAGGATGTGTTCAATGGCATCGTCGCCCAGGCTACTCGCAAGATCGCTGGCGACAATGGGGCCACCGATCACTACTTCTGAAAACTGAAAAACTTCAAGTACCTGCCCTCGCCCTACCAGATGCGACTGCAGGAGCAGGCCTGTTTCCTTGTCTAACCACAGCCGGTATCCCCAGCGGTCATCATTACGCGGCGTAATTGCAATTTTCACCGTGGGGCGGGCGGCAACGCGATCCTCACCCAACATTTCAAATGAGTAAAGCGCCTGGTAGTTCGCCAGGTTTTCATTGAATCGATGGGTAAACGGGCCCAGTGGAACTTCGTGTTCAAGACCAATTGATGAATCCGGGCTATGCCGGCAGGTGACAACGTCGCCCTCGCGA
>CAYGNA010000644.1:0-2176 GCA_964351065.1 uncultured Pseudomonadales bacterium | reverse complement strand
AGACCATCACCGTTCGGATGAAAGTCGGACGGCTGTAATGGCAAGGCTTCAAATCACCCTCGCAGCCGGGTTAATCTGAATTCTAATGATATCGCTGACGGTACTGACACATGCAAATTGAAACCCCAAATCACCTCCCGATTCCCCAGGAAGCTTTTGACTGGTACGACGAATATGCCCACGGCATCATTGATCGGCGGACGTTTTTGGCTCGTCTCTCAACTTTGGCCGTGGGCATACCCCTGGTCAGCCTGACGGCAGCGCTGACACCGGACTATGCGCTCGCCTCGCAGGTGTCTTTCACTGACCCTGACATTCGCGCCACCTATCAGCTCTTTCCTTCTCCCCAGGGGCACGGTGAGGGGCGTGGGTACCTGGTAGAGCCTGTCGCACAAGCCGGCGCGGCCGACACCAAATTGCCGACGGTGCTGGTTGTGCATGAAAACCGTGGCCTGAATCCCTATATCGAAGACGTGGCCCGACGATTTGCCAAAGCCGGGTTTATCGCATTTGCGCCGGATGCGCTTTATCCGGCCGGTGGCTACCCTGGCAATGACGACCAGGGCCGCACCATGCAGCGTGGTCTTGATCGAAGCAAGATAGAACAGGACTTTATCGCTGCGTCATATTTCATTCGCGCGCATGAGCGCGGCAACGGCAAGCTGGGTGCAGTCGGGTTCTGCTTTGGCGGATATGTGGTCAACATGCTGGCCGCGGCTATTCCTGATGCGCTGAACGCCGGTGTTCCTTTCTACGGCACCCCCGCCGCTGAGGAACTGCAGTCCAATGTTCGCGGACCGCTGATGGTGCAACTGGCAGGACTCGACACGCGTGTCAACGCTACCTGGCCTGACTATGAAAAGAAGCTCAAGACCAATGGGGCAAATTACGCCATGCATATGTATGACAAAGTGAATCACGGATTCCACAATGACTCGACCGGCAGATATGACAAGCCGGCCGCGGAGCTTGCCTGGAACAGGACCGTTGAGTTTTTCAGTCAGTATCTGACCTGATTGGTACCCTGTGGCGGCCAACGCCCCGATGAATGTCTGTGCTACTGGTTCCTGGATGAACGCTGTTGGTGTGCGTATTGGCTGCGTAAAGCCCCCCTGAACAGGGGGCTCCAAGTGTTGGTCCAGGGTGCTAACCTGGCACTCACGATACTGTCCAGTAAAAGGTTGCCGATGAAACTGCCTGTTTACCTGTCTCTTTTTGCCGCGCTGCTCTCTTCATTCAATGCTGTGGCCGTACCTGTCAATGTGATGAATATCGTGGTTGATGAATACGTGACCGGCAACATCGTGACGAACCTGAATCCCGGTGCAGCAACGGATGGTAACTTGTCGACAGCCTTTACGGCTGGCACAACGCGGAATCCGGTTTTTCCCACACAGGGATTGGGTGGGTTCGAGATTCGGTGGGATTTTGACGTATCCAACTTTACGACACTTGATTCGTTTACACTGAACTTTACGGGCCGCTTGCATGACCCAAGCAGCATTGACTCCATCGCGTTCCGGCCTATTGGGGCGATGGATGCTGTGTTGAATCCCAATACCTATACGCTTGTTTCAATGCCGGATGATGTGACGGTCTCATCGGTTATTGAGCTGTTTTCCGGTGCGCCCCTTGCCCGCAACGAGATTGGCAACTACGTGAGTGGCGGCATCCTGTCGATTTACACATCAACCACATTTGGCTTTAGTTCTCCCCAGTCCATCTCGATGGACGTCTTTGAGGTATCGGCAGATGTAACGGGCACATCAATCAACGTGCCCACACCCGGGTCACTTTTGCTGCTTCTGGCGGGTCTCGTTGGATTGGTAACCGCAAAAAGCCTGCGCATTTAGCCTCGGCGGTCGCCCCTTGCGCTGCTGCAGGCGTTGTCTCCAGCGTGGCTGGGAAGATGAAGCGCGCGAAGTTCCTGCTTGCACCGATGTCCATTTGGCGCTAAACATCGAACAGGAAACCTCACAACCGGTCTCGCGGGAGGCCCAACATGAAGCAGGCGCAACAGGTACTCATCCTTAAAGAACTGATGCAGCAGTTGGATGAAAGCAGGAATATTGATGCTGGCGTTCAGTATCGAATGCCAACTTCGGCTTATGTCTGCCCCGAAATTGCAGCAAAAGAGCGGGAGCTTATGTTTCAGAACCATCCGCAGTTGATTGGG
>CAYGNA010000643.1:0-2179 GCA_964351065.1 uncultured Pseudomonadales bacterium | reverse complement strand
CCATGGTACTGAATGTGAGCGCGTAACGGAAGTTCCGCGTCTTTGCGAACTTGACCTGAATATAGGTGGCGAACAAGAAATGGATTGGTGTTTTCTTACAATTGTTAATGAAAATGAGGAATACCTCAGTGAATTTAAGCCGCCTCAGTACGATGGGCCCCCGAGTACAACTAATGGATGGACTGCTTGTATGTTGGAACGCGACAATAAAACAAAAAAATGGTCTCTACGTGCACAAGCTGCGCATTGCAGTGCAACATGCGTCAAATTACCTTAGAATATTGTTGATCGCCTCGCGACTGTCCAATCGACTGATTTATTGCCACACTTTACCGCTATGGGTAGATCGGTGCACCTTGACGTAAGTGCAGTCGATGGAAGTGCTTTTCGTGACAACGCCAGAAGTGGCGACAGCGTCGTCAAGCTCCAGCCAGAATTGCTTGCGGGACAGTCGGTTAAAGCGTTTGCAAGTTGTTGTCGAAGACTCGTAATCTTTTGGACTGTCGCACAAACGGCAACCCACCTTGAGCACATGGATGACACCTGAGATCACGGCGCGGTCATCAACACGGCTTGCGTCGGATTGGTTCCTGAGCATACGTGGTCTTCAAGGCTGGGCCGTTGAATTGATTATCTTTATCGGTTCGGCATTTAGCAGTCTATCGACACATTTACTCACCGTGTCATTGTGGGCACAGTTTGGGCCAATATCAGAAAGCAATTCAATCCCAATGACCACAACCTCTCAACGGATGCGCGCCTGGCGCGGTCCGGCGCTGCTGACATACGGGTTTCGCCCCTTCTTTTTTGGGGCTGGGGTCTGGGCCGTAGTTTCGATGCTCCTCTGGTTGGGACTGTTGAATGGTATTTTAGGGCTACCAATAGCCCTGGATCCAGTGAGCTGGCATGCGCATGAATTTCTATTTGGCTATCTAGGGGCCGTGACGGCGGGCTTCTTGCTGACGGCGGTGCCGAACTGGACCGGGCGGTTGCCGATTGTGGGCTGGCCGCTTGCGGGGTTATTTGCGCTTTGGCTCTTGGGGCGGGTGGTGGTTCTGGTCTCCGCAGGAATGCCGCCACTGGTCGTCGCCAGTGTCGATCTTGCGTTTCCCACAGTCCTGACAGTGACCCTTGCGCGGGAAATCATCCAGGGTCGCAATTGGAAAAACCTGCTGGTGCTGGGCATGCTGGTCGTTTTTGCGATCGGCAACGCGGTATTCCATTGGGAAGCCGCACAAGGCGATTATGCCGCACAGGGGCTGGGACTCAGGATCGGTCTGGGCGCGGGCATGATGATGATTGCGGTGATCGGGGGCCGCATTGTTCCGTCTTTTACGCGAAACTGGCTGGATCAACGCGGCCGGACAGTGCTGCCTGCACCACCGATGGGACGTTTTGACAAGATTGCGTTGGTGGTCCTGCTGATCGCGTTGGTGGTTTGGGTGGCCCGTCCACAGGCTCCTGTAACCGGGGGGCTTATGATCGCCGCGGCCTTGGCGCATTTTGTCAGGCTGGCCCGCTGGGCCGGGTATCGGACAGGGGCGGAAGCATTGGTCTGGTCCCTGCATGCGGGGTATCTTTTCCTGCCCCTGGGCGCATTGGTATTAGGGCTTGGAATAGCGTTTGAAGTCGGGCTAGGCGCAGCTGCGGCACAGCATCTTTGGATGGCGGGTGCCATCGGGTTGATGACGCTGGCTGTGATGACGCGCGCGACGCTGGGCCATTCGGGACAGGCATTAACAGCCGGACGGGGGACTGTGGCGCTCTATTTTTTATTGATCCTGTCCGTTGTAGCGCGGGTCTTAGCCGGGGTGATGCCAGAACAAGTCGCGTGGCTGCACGCAATCGCCGGGCTCGGTTGGCTAGCAGTTTTTAGCGCCTTCGTTACAATTTATGGGCCTTATCATTTGCGGCGAATTGTCCAGGCCTGAGTTGAAAGGAGCGCACGGGGGGAGCGCATCATTGTTGATACGACTTCGAATTCCCGGATTTTTGTGAACTGCTCTAGGAAAAGATTCGTAATTGTCGGGCGGTGGCGCATCACTTAACGTATCTTTATGAACACCTTTACCGGCATTTCTTTTCGGTAAAATGCGCTGTGCCCTTGTGATCACGCCAAAAGGAGGTCCACAGGTTCAATTAAGAAACATTCAGCTTAAAGGTTTAATGGTGATAATTT
>CAYGNA010000642.1:0-2186 GCA_964351065.1 uncultured Pseudomonadales bacterium | reverse complement strand
GCCTGCCCAGGCTCGACTGGACCTACCTTGCGATCGCCATTGTGGTCCTCTGGCTTGTCAGCCAGTTTGCCGCCTACTGGCCGGCGCGGCGCGCAAGCCAGATTCCACCGGCGATAGCTACCCGAAACGTGTGAGGTCTGGCCGCATAAACTCAGGATTTGAGCACCGAATTGACCATCCCTGGCGAGCTTTCCGAACGAAGTGTTGGCACCTGGATCCGGGGCTACCTTTGCCGCGCGGCTTGGGGCGGTCCCCGCTGCCCTTGCGCCCCCGCACGCCCTTGCAGGGCTTGCACCCCCACCGCGGCGCTGCGCTTTGAGGCGACGCAAAGGTAGCCCCGGACCCAGTTCCCCAGATTGGGCCTCCTGCATGCAATCGGGAACATTCAGTCGAGAACTTTCAATCGAGAGCATTCAATCGAGAGCATTCGCTCGGTTTAGCAGCAATATCGACCTGTTTCAGGTTCTTCAATATTTCCTGTAATAAAATCAGCCCTGCTTCGTATTACCGCATAACCCAATCGGAAAACGGCAAATGACGACGAAGGTAGCCTTCGAGATTCTCTATAGAGAGTACTACGTTCGCGTCTTTGGACTCTGCCGACGACTGCTGAACTCTGCACCGATGGCAGAAGACGCGACCCAGGAAACTTTTATGCGAGCGTTTCGACAATTCGACAGCTACCGAAGCACGGAACCGTTCTGGCAGTGGATTGCAGCCATTGCCAACAACCACTGTATCGACCTGCTGCGTCGTCGCAACACGCAGGGAAACCTGTTTGGTGACGAGGCTACTGAGATCGAACAGATCGAATCAGGTGATAGCTCAGCGCTCCAGTTACTGGTCGACGGTGAGAATAAGCGGGCCATCGCCAGTGCTGTCAA
Organism: uncultured Pseudomonadales bacterium; assembly: GCA_964351065.1. Classification (GTDB taxonomy): domain Bacteria; phylum Pseudomonadota; class Gammaproteobacteria; order Pseudomonadales; family Azotimanducaceae; genus JANQJA01. The sequence goes on along the minus strand of CAYGNA010000642.1, from coordinate 1,302 downwards.
CCAACTACCCGACAGGTATCGCGTCCCACTCGTGCTCGCCTACTGGAGTGAGGCGAGCTACGAAGAAATTGCGACGACGTTGTCGATCAGTACCACTCACGTGGGCGTACTGTTGCTCAGAGCCAGGCAACAGCTTCGCGCAAGCCTGACCAGGATCGGGCACGAGGAAATAACCTGATGAGTCATCTAACAGAATTACAGTGCGTCATGTATGCAGACGATGCGCTAACCGCCAATGAGGCAGCCAGTGTTGCTGCACATATAGATGTCTGCAGTGAGTGCACCGCCCTTGTCGCACGAATCCGTCAGGAAGCACAAGCGCTTCAATTGGCGTTTGCGCTTGATGACGCCCCTGTCAGCGTGCCTGCGCTGCTGCCCGACTTTACCAAACCAATCAGCCTGGGACAGTTCGCTATTGCCAACCTCTGTACCGGCTTGCTGGTCTGGCTTGGACAATTTCTCTGGAAAACACTTTTTGGGGATTTTGTTATCAGCGCAATTTCCTGGTTCACGCTCATTCCAGTACCGGACGTGTTTGACCTGACTGTAAACGCAATCACCTTTTTCTCTACAGAGGGAACCTCCATGATAGACACCTACATCAGTTTCATAGGCTTTTTTGTCATTGCTTCGAGCCTGGTCTGGCTCGCGTTCTCGTTTCGCCAGAAACTGCGCGGCGTACAGCTTTGTCTAGCGGCGATGCTTGGCCTGGGTCTGCTGGCGCCAGCTCCTTCAGACGCACTGGAAGTGCGGCATGATGACAAGCTGACGACAATTGAGGCTGACCAGACTATCGACGATTCAATAGTAATTTTTGGTGACACAATCACCATCGACGGCAAGGTCACCGGCAACGTCATCGCCATGGGTGAACGCGTGATTGTGCGCGGAGAAATCGATGGCACACTGATTTCGGCGGCTGAAACTATCACGATCAGCGGCAAGATTGGTGGGTCAGCCGTGACCGCCGGATCGTCGATCGAACTTAGAGGTGCTCGCATAGCGGGCGATTTCCTGGGCGCCGCCGGTGATATCACCCTGGGTGATGCAAGAGTCGTTGGCAGTAACGCGGCACTGGCATCCGAGCGAATTGCCGTTGACGGTCGAGTCAATCGCGATCTGTGGGCATTTGGCGAGAGTGTCGAAATCAGTGGTGCAGTGGGTGAAGATCTGGAAATCTACACCAAACGTCTCAACCTCCTGGGCAATGCCAGCGTTGGCGGTAATCTGCGAATCCGCACCGATGCCGATGACAACCTCCAGGTGGCCTCAAATGCCCGCATAGGAGGCACCGTTGAATTC
>CAYGNA010000641.1:0-2189 GCA_964351065.1 uncultured Pseudomonadales bacterium | reverse complement strand
ATAATAGTCCACCCCGTCTCAGGGCATCGAAGGCCGTGTTAAGCAAAAGGTTCAGTGCCGATTGCGGGCAATCATGCATCTTCGATTTGAAACTGACGCCATCCATGTCTTCGGGTAGATCATCACTTAGGGCATCCCCCTCTATAAATCGTATGCGATTTTGCTGGGACCAGCGTTTCACATGTTCGCGACCGAGCTCACAAACAACGGGCAGATCAATAATATTGACCTGAAGTGCTGGATACTGATGCACCAGCTGCAAAGCGAATTCACCACTATTGCCGCCAACATCGAGCCATTGTATTGCCCAATCAAAATTCATCTCTTGTAGTAGTGCACGCCCTTCATAGCGCGTCAACGCAGTGGTCAAGTCCACCCATTGTCTGGTGAAGACGAGGTTTTCGGTATTCACCTCCAGAGCTCGACTGTAGTCAAACAACGAAAACAGCGATGACTCGACAAAAAACGCATCGGGATCGGCAAGCAACCTGGGCAGACGTTCAATCACATCGGTTGCGAGTAAGCGGGCTAACCTGATCTTGGCCTCAAGCAAATCCCTGAATATGAGGGCACACCTGAAATCTTCGGTAATGCGATACTGACCGCTACTCTCTTCAATAATGCCATCTCGGAGCAACACGCCATACAGCAGTTGTCTTCCCTCGACATCAACATCGGCCGCATAGGTTGTTTGCCCCAAAATAGAGTCGATTAATCCACAATCCAGCGCGTAGGCCAAAACCTGCGCTCCCAAAAAGTCGTGCAAAAATTGATCTACGATGAGGTATTCGTGGGCTAGTCCTTCGCCACGCATTCGTTGTTCGCCAGACGCTTTCACCCTGATTCCCGCAGGTAGTCGGCAATTTCTGCGACGACGCTTGCCAGCGGTTTACTGGCATCGACCACCAGATCAGCACGAGCAGCCAAGTGTCGCGCCTGGACAATCAACAAAGGTGCCACGATTTCCTGGTAAGTCCGCAAAAAACCTTTGAACCATCGCAACTGGCCCATGTCAGCGACACCATAAGCGATAAAGTCGTCAGAGACTTTTTCCAACTGTCTTGCCAGTGCCAGATCCAAAGGTAATTGCAGATAGATCTGTTGACTGATGTACTGACCCGTCTGATCGTGTGAACGGCCGAAATGGGATTCAAAAAAAACCGGGCGGGCACCATTGTTTTTTCGCTCGAGGATTTCCGCGAGTTCAGGCATGCCAAAAACATTGTAATCGGCACCCGCATCAATCCATTCTGTCAACTCATCGGGTGACATTGCGGTATACACTGCATCGGCGTCCATCGAAATGATTTCGCCGTTTAACTTTTCGGCAAGCGCCTGGCAGACGCCGGATTTACCAGCGCCCGGCGCACCACAAATCGCAATGATTTTTGTTGTCATTGTGGGTCCGATTCGGCATCTCTCTCTATATTCAAGCGAACCTGGCATTTCAAACCCGATGGCAATGCATTGCCCGGATTGGACAACTCGAGTTGGGCGCCAAAGGTACCACTCGCCGCATCGATGGTTTGGTCTACGATCCTCACCGTCGCTTTTTTACGAATCGTGGTGTTGCTGAATATATCAATATCCAGTTCGATCCCCTTATGTATATGGCCATAGGCCTCGGCGCGAAGCATAATCTCTGCGTACAACGGATCCAGCGTCAAAAGTTCAAGGACTGGATCCGTCCCCACATATTCGCCCACCTGCACATGCCGTTTGGTCACGAGGCCAGCGACAGGGCTCAGGATAGTGCGTTGCGCGAGCCTGACTTCAGCCTCCTGTACTGCCAGTTGCGCCAACAGTTGTTCGGTCATCATTTCATCGCGCTCGTACTCTGCCAGCAGTTGTTGTTCCAGCAAATTGCGATTGCGCTCAATTTTGCGTGAACTGAAGTCCGCCCGTGCCTTGGCAGTTTCCAATAACGCCTTCTCGACCCCATTCTCCAGTTCGATGAGCGGCTGACCTTTCTTGACGCGCTCACCGCGCTCAACACTCACTGACTTGACCACACCCGGCACCTGGCTGCTCAGGGAAAGATGCTGGCTCGGCTCGAGCAGACAGCTGAGCTGGTTATCCAGGGAATACGCTGGCACGGACACAATCAAGGCGAGCAGGCCAGCTGAAAAAGCATATTTTTTCATGGAGTTACACAACCAGACACTCATAGGGAAGCTAAATCCTTTCAC
>CAYGNA010000640.1:0-2201 GCA_964351065.1 uncultured Pseudomonadales bacterium | reverse complement strand
TTCGGCGTCGATGGGGGACTGCAGCACCACCACCTCTTCCCATTTGGCACCCATTTCTTCAGCGATATTCATTGGCAACGCGGGCCTGATGCCCTGGCCCATTTCCGGGGTGGCGGAATAAATGGTGATGGTGCCGTCGCTGGCAATCTTCACGTAGGCATTGAGTTCACCGGAACCCACCAGTGTGCCGAGTTCCTCCGCGAGCGCGCTGCTGAGCGGCAGGGTAACTTCGAGGAGCAGACCGCCACCGACAAGTGCGCTCGCTTTCAGAAAACTTCTGCGGTTGATCTGGTTCATACCTGTTCTCCTTCATGCGCGCTGGTCGTCGCAGCATTGTAGTAGCCGGCGGCAGCGTGTACGGCTTGTCGAATACGGATGTAGGTGCCGCACCGGCAGTAGTTGCCAGCCAGCGCCTCATCGATATCGTTATCGGTGGGGTTGGGCTTCTTCGCGAGGAGCGCTGCAGCACTCATGATCTGGCCGGACTGGCAGTAGCCACACTGTGGTACATCATGTTCGATCCATGCGGCCTGCAGGGGATGCAAACCCGCGCTGCCGGCGAGGCCTTCAATGGTTGTCACAGACCCACTGACAGCTGACACTGGCATTACACATGACCGCATGGGTTCGCCGTTGATATGCACGGTACAGGCGCCACACTGCGCAATGCCGCAACCGTACTTGGTACCGATTAACCCCAGTTTGTCGCGTAATACCCAGAGGAGGGGCATATTTGGGTCAGCGTCGACCGATTGAGTCTTGCCATTAATGTTGAGTGTGTAGGATGCCATGGGAGAGTTGACTCATGCTGTTAACGTTGAGCCGCCAGTGTACTGGAGTTTTTGCCTATTCGCTTCTCGCGAGTATTTTCAGGCGCTGCGCGCCCAATGCCAGCAGAACGGCTACCACAGTGAGCAGATATAGACCCGCGTCAAAGTCGTGGGTGAGGTCGTACAGGAATCCCAGCGATAGTGGTCCCAGCACGCCCCCCACCTCAGCGGCCGAGAAAAACAGGCCACTGGCCATACCCGCATAACGCTCGCCAATACCAGGCAGTTCAACCAGCGTCAGGATAAGGACGGTCATGAGCGCAGAGCGCGCTATGCCTTGCAAAAACAGGCCGCTGAACAGCAGCGGCTCTGCACTGAAATGCAGCAGCACGCTCGCACCCGCGGCGCAGAGAGCAAGGCCCAGCAGAATGTTGAATCTTCTTCCCGGTGTGGCAAGTCGCGGTATAAGCAGTGATCCCGCAAGCCCAATTACCGTTGGAATGGCAGCCCAGTAACCGGCCTCGATCAACGTCATGCCGCCCGACCTGAGCAGTTCTGGCAGCCAGTTATTGAGTCCGTGATTGAACAGGAACACACCCACGCTCATCATCAGTACCAGCAACACGGCTGGCTGTCGCACCAGCCTCGTCATCACCTGCAACTGGGGCAATGATGCGCCGCCGCCTTCATCGCGCTTGTCCACCCGTGGGTTGGCTGCAACAAAAAACCAGGCAACACCGGCAAGCGCGGTGAAACCCGCCCAGAGGAACATCACCGTGCGCCAGGAATCCAGCCAGGGCAGCAGTACGGAGTGTGTCAGGGTCAGAGAGACAATCCCGCCGATGGCAGGGCCCGTCATATAGATCCCCATGGCAAGGCCGCGATCTGAACCGGTAAACCAGTTGGTCACGACCTTGGGTGCGCCCGCAGAAATGATAGGACCACCCAGACCAAAGAGACTGACTGCCAGCAGCAGTTCAACATAGTTGGTGGCAAAGCCGCGGGCCAACACGGAGCCTGCAATCAGCAGGCTGCCGATCAGCAGGGCATAGCGAGCCCCAAGTTTGTCCAGCAACATTCCACAGGGAATGGCCGAGAAGATGTAAACCAGTTGCCAGGCACCCATGGTGCTGCCCATGGCCGCGTGGGAGAGGGAGAGGTCAGATTCAATGAGTCCAACCAGCGGCGCAAGACTGGTCGCAACCAGACCGAATGCGGTGTACTGCAGCCAGACGCCGGTCAGTAGCACCCAACGATAACTGGCGCCTGGCGCGGGTGCGATTGACTGGCCGGGGTCAGGCAAGTGCGAGGATGTTTTGCTCTTCCAGTCGCTCCAGAATACCGTCCAGGGTACGACTGATCTTCGTGCAGTTGCGAATCATCTCGATGCGCGGCCAGGTAGCAATCTCACCCTCGTGGATCAGGGTGCTC
>CAYGNA010000639.1:0-2215 GCA_964351065.1 uncultured Pseudomonadales bacterium | reverse complement strand
AGGCTGCCTGGGAGACGACATGGGGTGCTTCAGTCATCAGTTGCTGCATCAGGTCCGGAGATGCCGATGTCATTTCCTTTGCGACTGCCAGATTACCGGACATGCAGGCGGACATCAGCTGTTCAACAGGCGAAAGCGTCCCTGGCTGCGCGCCATGTTCCACCATGTATTCGGCGAGCGCTGGTTCACCGGTAAGCATGGCCAGGCGCCAGTTCGCTGTGCCGTCATCGCCATTGGCAAGTAGCACACCGTGATTGATCAAGAGGCGTGCCCTGTCGCGGTGTCCCTTGAACACTGACCAGTTCAAGGGGATTTTCAACATGGACACAGGGTCATTAAACGTAAGCTCATCCATATAGACGGGCCAGTTTCCCCGCGCAGGGTCCAACAGATCAAACTCAAACAGAAGTTCAAGGGCTTCAATTGATGGATTGAAAAGACTGTGATAAATGACCTGGCCATCATTTGGCCAGGCACCGGCGCGCAACAGCAGGCGTGCCAGCTCCCGCCAACGGGGGTGCGGTGGCTGCAGGTCTGGCCCAAGTTCACCAACGCCAACCGCCCCGGCGAGCGCAGAGCTGCGGTAACCCTCGTGGGTCATGAATCCGGCATTGGGATCCGCACCGTGAGCCAGCAGACACTCTGCGACGTCAAAGGTTGATTTGCCCGCCAAATCCAGACGCGAGTAGCAGGCATACAGCAGCGGCGGCCAGTCCAGCGCACCACCGCGCTGATTCGCCGCCGCGTTATCCTGCGCCAGGATAAGCCGGACCGCTTCAGCGTCCCCAGTGCAACTGGCACTAAAGATATCCTGTTTGGCAATATCAGGATTGTCCCGAATGATCGACGCTGCATCGCGAATCCACTTCGGATTGTCGCTACCCGCAAACGCAATACAGGCCGATCGTTGAAACTGCGCTACCAGTTCAGTCAACAGCGCTTATCCCGCACGTATTGTTTCTGCGGTATAAACAGTGAGACATCCTTTTCCACGCCATGCCTCACAGTTGCCAGGCTATCTGCAGGCCAAGCTGCCTCGGCTCAGTCAGAGAGCCCAGATACGCACCCGAAAGGTTGGATGCTGGATCAAATTCCCTGACCCCAATGTCGTCAAACACGTTCTGGACATAGGCCGTAACGCGCAATTTGTCGTTGGGTAAATACCAGGTAGCACGCAGATCAAGGCGGTCATATGCGGGCAGGTTAAACTCATCAAAGTTGCCAATGCTTGAATATTTCTCCCCGGTATAGGACCAGGTGCCCAGTAACTCAAAGCGACCAACCCTGCTCACGGGCAGCATGTGCTGAACAGTCAGGGCCATCTTGTGATTGGGTTGTTGCGGCAGCTGGTTACCCGTGAGATCTATCGGCAACAGGTAGTAACACGATTTGCCAGGGTAATCGCCGTTGGCAGCTACCCAGGCTGCGGAACAAACCTCCTGGCCAAAGAACGGGCTTCCATCAGTAATGTCCAGTCGCGGGAATGGCTCTGTGGACATCTCCCGCAGGTCCGCAGGAGCCCCTGGCATGACGGAAGAATGTGAGCCAAGGCTTGAATCAAGGTAAGCATAGTAACCTGACAGTCGCGTACGCTCATTCAGGTACCAGGCAAACTCCACTTCTGCACCCCAGATTTCCGTGCCATCTACATTGGCGGTAAATGTGGCGAGCGGACTACCCGTGTACTGGGCGATGTTAACGCCGGTTGGATGCGCTGCTGAGCCACGGATCTGGTAACCATCGTACTGCTGGAAGAAGGCAGCAACGGTGAGTTGCAGGCGATTGTCCAGCATCAGCCCCTTGTATCCGACTTCATAATTGATCAGCGTCTCTTCATCGAAGGGTGGCAACAGAATGTCATTGTCAAACTCTTCAAATCCGCCAGCACGATAGCCCGTGGATATACGGCCATAAACAAGATCATCCGCCGCTGTTGTGTGCTCGAGACTCAGGTTCCAGATCGTGTGATCCCAGGTCCCCACATTGGTCCAGCCCTGGGTATCTGGAAGGGTTTCACCCAACGCAATGACATCACCTTGATACAGAATCGGGTAGCCAAAATCAAAATCGAGTACAAAGTACTGTTCGGTCAGTCGCTTTTCATCTTGCGTGTAGCGCAAACCGCCCGAGACACGCCAACGCTTGCTGATCTCATAGTCAGCGTGCACAAAAAAGGCCGTGGTTTCTGACTCTGCGGCAGTACGCTCCCTATACC